>JADZAX010000614.1 GCA_020852405.1 Verrucomicrobiales bacterium | reverse complement strand
GAGGCCCAGCCCTGGGCAAATTCGAGGGAGTCCTCAACGTGGCGGCACCGGCCAAGGTCGTTGAATTGACGGGGCAGGATCCCGGGAAACCATCGAAAGTCGGGGAGGAATTCAAGTTCACCTGGGGATTGATTTCCGAGGGCAAGCCCCTGGAGCAGGTGCCCGGTGGGAAATTTGAAGTATCCATTTCCCGGGAAGACGAACCTGTGGGTTCGAGCACCGTCAATGGCTATACGCAATCCTTTGTCCCTGCCAAAGCGGGAGGGCATCAGATCAAGATCACTCTGGTGCCGGGATCGATCCCGGATGTCCAAGTCGATCCCTTCGTGTTCAAATTCGAAGTGGTCAAAGCCGACTCACCGACTCCGCCCCCCGCGCCGGATCCGACACCCGTCGTTGCTGAAAAAACACCGGTCGCCTCCACCATCAGAATCCTCCTGCCAACACCCAATGCCGTCATCAAGTCCAAGCCGGTGGCTTTCAAGTGGACGCCCCCGACCGGGATCAAGGCTTCTCTTTATCAATTGAAAATAACCGGACCCGAATCACTCGATCAGAAGCTGCCCACGACGGCTTTTGCCAAGCGGTTCAAAAAGCCCGGTAGTTACCTGCTCACCCTTTCCGTTGCCGCGCCGGCCGATGCGGCGGCAACGGTCAAGCCGGCCACGGTCACTTTCCGGGTGGTCGAATCAAGCTCGATGGGTTGGCTCCTGCCGTTGGTCGCCCTTGGCGGCGCCACCGGATTCTGGGCCTGGCGACGCAATCAAAAACCCAAGAAAAAGCCCGCAACATCAGAGGAAACCTGAACTCGGGAATTCTTCCATTGTCTCCGTTTCGATTCACCCTGCCAGCCTCCATCCCATGAACCGGTTTTTCTTTCTTCCCGAACTTACCCCCAACGATTTGATTCTGAAATTGCTCTGCCTGGCGGGAACCATGGCATTGGTGTGGTGGGTGTCCACTTTTGTGCTGCTCCATGTGTTTTCCAAGACCAAAGGCGATCTCTCGGTTGGCAAAGCTTGCCTCTGGTCCTTGCTCTTCGTTTTCCTCCTGACCCACATCTATGCCCTGCTGGAACTCAATTACAATTTGGGAGAGCTGGGTGCCACGGCCATGAGGGCTCCTTCCTTTTATGCCCGGTTCCTTCCCGAAATCATCGTTTCCGGAGTGTTACTGATCGCCTTCATTCTTCAAAAATCTGACATCCTGCAAGCGATCAAGGTGGGAGAAGAACCCCAACCGTGAACTGACGTCACCGAGGACTCTCCAACCAACCATTATCATGGCAACCGTACTCTACATTGGACTGGGCAGCTCAGGAGCCAGAATGCTCGAAGAGGCCCAACGCTTTTTCTACAGCACCCGGGGCCAATCCTGCCCAGACCACACCCGTTTTCTTTTCATTGAGACTGATGAAAAATTCCGCCCCAAGCCAGTGCCGGGAGGCCCGGAGGACGGTCGCCCCGCGATGGAAGAGTTCCGGACCCCCGTCAGCACGGCCATCACCGCTATCCCGGTCCTTCAAAGCATGGCCTGGGTGCGGCTTCATCCGGTGAAGAGCCCTCCCGAAGATGCCATTCCCGTTCTGACGTTCCGGGACGGCGTGATGAGCCTCCCCAGTCTCGAAGGCACAGAGTTTCCGCGCGGCCTCTATGAGACCATGGCCCACGCCTTTGATTGGCACCAGAAACGCCTCTCCGAATCCAGAATCGCCACCTATGTCAAAAGATGGTTCACCGATTGGGGCGGTGCGGAGGGCTTCATTTCCGTGCGCTTGCGGGGGGACAAACTGGATGTATTCGTTCCGGAAAGCCTCCCCGAAAGGGTTCAGATGAGGATCGAAACCCTTTTCAACCGGGTCGAATTGATCACCCGGAAAGAAGTCGCCTCCAACCAGCTGACTGTCGATCGGATCCGCTGGCTTCCCGAAACGGATCTTGTCACCAATGCCGGCGATGGCGCCGGAGGCAAAAGAAGCGTCGGTCGCATCGCCCTGTGGACGCTTGACAGCAGAGACGGCCAGCGGTTCATCCAGAAACTCCGTCAAAAAATTGAGACTCTCGTCAACACGCTGAGGACACATCCAAAATCGGATGGCCGGGTGGTGGTTTACATCGTCGGAACCTTCGCCGGCGGCACCAACAGCGGGATGTTCATCGATATTGCCTACCTCTGCCGTCACGTTCTCAATCCCGCCAACGTGGTTGATCCCAATGTTTCGATCATGGGTCTGTTCCTCCTGCCCCGGGTGGCGGCGACCGACGAATCGCCGGTGTCCAATGCCTATGCCTGCCTGCGGGACCTCGATCATTTTTCCTCGGTCGAAGCACAGTTCATGGCTGGATGGCCCCAGGGCACCGGGGTCCCGTTTCCCCAGGGCATGTCTCCCTTCAACATGACCACCCTGATGTCCCTCTCCTGGATTCCCGACGGGAACCTGGAAGGTCTCTACCGCATGGCCGGATTGTTTCTCTATCTCAATGGAACCAGCTTCCTCGACTACCGCAAGGCCCGGTTGGTCGACCCAAGCTTCCAAATCGCCGCCGGTCCAAATGCGGTCGCCCGTGCCGGCGCGGACAACTGGAAATTCTCCGCGCTTGGTCTGACGTGTCTGTTCTTTCCCAGAGGAGAGATCCGCCGCTGTTCCGCCTGCGAACTGGCGGACGATTATGTTCTGAAGTCTTGGAACCATGACCGCAGCCTGACCGAAAAAGAAGGAATCGACATTGCCCAATGGATCAGCAAGCACTCCGGAAAGCTCCGGACGGTCATCGATGATGCAGTTTCTGCGGCCATCCAACGCCTGTTGGAAAAAGGACCGGGCGGCAAACCCGCCATGACGGCCTTGTCCAATTATCTCAAATCCGTCGATCAGGGAAGTTATCCTTTCGACCGGCAACACCTGCTGTCCCTTCTCGACACGGATGGAGAGATTTACCAGGCCGCCTTGGCTTGGGTGAAACCTGCAGGCAACCGGACACCTCCTCACAAGGCCGATCAATTGACGGCCATCGAAATCATTCAGGTGGCCCTGACCAATCTGATTCTCACTCAAATTGAAGACACCGGAAATATCACTTTCGGAAAAAGGGTCATCGAAGTCATTTCCACCTACCTGGAAGAAATTCTCGGCATGTGGAAAAAGCTTCAGGTCACCAACTGGAATTCACTCTTGGAAGGGTCCGATGGCACCGCGGCCAGCCGGGGCCAGATCGGTGACATATTGGCCAACCAGCGGGCAGTGTTGGGGGTGCGTCAGGATTTGCGACGCGAACGCCTGGGAGATCTGCTCCGATTGCTCGGACTCCACCTTCTCGAACCTGTGCTCCGTGACCTCAAGGATCATCTACTGGGAACGGGTGAGCATGACCGAAGTGAACGCTACCCTGGACTCCCCACCATCGGCGAACTGGAGAAGCACAAAGACCTCCTCAGAAAAGCCTCGGGCTCACTGCTTGGGGAAAAGGAAAAAATCGCTGAAGGAGTTAAACCCGGCCAGGACAGCCTGATCTTCTACGTCTATCCCGCAGGGTCCTTTGCCGAGGAGGTGCGGACCTGCCGCACCACTTTCGAGAGGGCCGAAAATGCTCAAGAAACAACCTGGAGGCGAGGACTCCGACAAGGACAACCCAACATGGTGGAATTCCTGCGGGGGCTCAAAGGTGATGCCGAGTCCTTGAAAGAACATCTGGTGGGTCTCTTCACCCAGCAACTTTCAGAACGGGAGGGAGCACCGAACGGCAATGCGGGAGATGGCAACTTTTACACCGATGACGACGTGGTCTCCATGGCGCAGCGCGCCATGACCCGGGTTTCGATCAGTGCGATTCCCGGGGTCACACTGGGCAATGCCTCCACCCACCCCAAGGTGGTGGTGACAAAAAGACCCGCTGACACCGCCACCATGATCGCGATTCTGAAACGGCGCATGATAGACTCCTACCACGACACCCACTCCAATCTGGCCTGTGCCGATGAGTTGAAAGACATGGTGATCTTTTTCGATGAACGCCCGATCAATTCCGTCTTTGAATTGGAAGGTGTGAACCAGTGGGAAACCTATTACAACAGGCGTCTGCTCTCCGACCGGTCCGTCGACACGTATCTGCACACCTGACCACCCGTCGCCATTGACGGGGACTTCGACAACCAACCCGATTGATTTTCATGAGAAAGCTATTGCTCGGTCCCACTCCCGATCTCCATGCGCGCCAGGCAGCCAGAATCCGGGGCTCACTTCGCTGGTCCAACATCGCCATCCTTTCCATCTTGGCGACGGTGCTTGCCCTCTGGGTCCTGCATCTCATCTCCGTCATCCCGCCAGTGCTGGGTGGGGGAGGCATACCCAAAGAACTCACCGCTGCGTTCGGTAAAATCCAAACGCCGGTGCCGGGAGCAACGGGATTCATGATCGATGCCAACCATTTCCTCACCACCCAGGACGCTCTGGCGGGAGCCGGTCAGGAAGTCAAAGTCGCCGATGAGGCAACGGTGTCCTTCCCCGATTCCACCGGGCAGCTTTCCGCTCCAGCCAAGGGGTCTATCAGCTGGATCTCGGAAGATCTCAGCGGAGTCCGCCTGGTTCTGGTCACCATGGAAACACCCCATGAGGCGACGTTACCCATGGTGGAGGGTCCATTACTGGATGATCAATCGTACCGCATCGCCGGTTTCCAAACGACGGAGGATGGAAAGGATTTTTTGTTCACTCTTCCGATCAAACTTTTCATCGCGGATGGATTGGGAACCGTGGACTGGGGAGACCGGGACGCCCCTGTAGCGGAGGGATTCCCTGTTCTGCAACGCAAGGACGATGGTACTATCCAGGTGCAAGGAATCCTTTCCAGCGGCCTGATTGCGGTGCCCCTGCCCTTGGAAGATCTCAAAACCCAGGGAGTAAAACATTGAACCAAGAAGTCAGAAGGATTGCTGTTGGCCACGCAGAGTCGGCCCTGTGAAATGCCCGGGGAATCGACTTCTGCTTTGTATTCCAAACGGGATCGTCATTGGGTAAGTGGTGCCACGGTCCTTCTCATCCGGAGCTTTTGAATTTCCCCACTCATCTGTCATCAACCAATCGAACGTGTCCTTGGACGCACCACGGACTCGTTCCAGTTGACCGATCAATCAATGCTGATCGATTTTCGCAGCGCGTTTGCGGAAGGCGGACTGGCATTTATCCAGGCACAATCGAACCCGGCTAATCTTCGAAGCCGGATTCCATTACCTCACTATCCGGCATGAGAATCGGAAAAAACAAGGAAGGAACGCCGACCTTTCCTGCTGCAGCCCCGGGACGCAGGGTTGGTATCATCGCTTTGTGGGCCGGAATGAGCTCCTTAGAGACTTCCTGGAGTCAGGAGGATCAAAGAGTCCATGTGACCGAAACTGCCATTTCTCGCAGCGTCAGACCGTATGTGATGAATGATTTCACCCTAGAGATGGTGGCCAGTCCGGATTTGGAAAGTGTTCTGGTTTGGAACGGTGAGCAGCCCATGTTCAACATGACTCCGATCCCATTGCCTCCCGGCTTTTTCAAAGGATTGGGACAATTTGCCTTTGCCCCCGGAGGGGAAGGCGTCATTTTTTCGGCCAAATACGGAAGCAACGTCATGGTTTATGTCATTGAGGGCAGGACTCTGTCTTCTCCATTGGGTCCCTTTTCTACTGTGTCGGATCTGGCGTTCACCGATGATGGGAATTCTTTTCTGTTCAACGCCAAAGACACAAAAGGCAGGGAATCCAGCTGGGTGGATGGTGTCGAAAAGATCCCAGGGACTGATCTCAGGAAAAAACAAAAAACATTGGCTGCGGAAGACCAACGCAAGGCGGTTGTCGAGAAGCTGCCAACGGGAAAGCAGGCGGTAAGCATTGATGGCATCCGTGGTGAATCCTACGCTGCGATTCATGAATTGGTGTTCAGTCCAGATAATACAGCCGTGGCCTATATCGCCTCACGTCCGTTTATTGCACCACCTTCGGAGGCAGCCCAGCCCGGGGGGCTGCGCAGGATCTATTTTGGGAACGAGCAGGACTGGTTC
>JADZAX010000613.1 GCA_020852405.1 Verrucomicrobiales bacterium | reverse complement strand
CTCGGGTCTGAACCGCATCGAAGGCCGCCGCGAGTTCCTTGCGCTTTGCCTCGGCTTCTCCGATAGCCCCTTGATTCTGATTGAGGACCGGGAGGGTCAGTCCGAACCCGATCGCCCACTTGTTGTCGCCGGCATCAAATTCATATCCGGGATTCAGATGGAAATCGGGATATTGGCGGGCGATTTCCAGCTTCAGGATGGCCTCGGCAGTGGCATAGTCCGCCAGCGCCACCAGCACGTCCGAGCGTCGCAGCAGGGCTTGCTCACGATGGCAGCTTCTTTTGCCGGGTTCTTTTTCAAATTCGGCGAAGGAAAATTCCGCTCCAGAAACCCCCGAGACACTCATGCTGAGTGCCGCCGCCAGGGACGACCGGGCCAAGGCGACCGTTTTGGTCGCATCGGAAGCCTGAAGTCTGAGTTGCGCCGCCAGCAGCCGCGGCTGAGCCAGATCGAGAGGCGACGCTTCACCCGCTTTGCGGCGCTGATCGAGCGCTGTCACAACTTCCGACTGCTTGGTGGCTGTGGCATTGAGCAGGGTTTCCCGGCGCTGAGCGACCCACAAATCAAGGTAAGCCCGTCGCAGCGCGGCGCGGACTTTCCAATGCGTGTCGATCACCTGGGAGGCGGTGGCTCTGGCCTGCTCCCGGGCGGCTTCGACCCGGCGGCTCCGCTTACCGGCGGTTTCAAAGGTCCAATCAAACACGACCCCGTAGGTGCCGTTGACCCAGTTGAGGTCTGGAGTCACGATCTGTGGAGCCACCGCCACCGTGGGATTGGGCCGCTCTCCTGCGGTGACGACCGCTGCCAGGGCGGTTTCATGGCGCGCTTTGGCGACCGCGAGATCGGGGCTGTTGGCGAGTGCTTCCGCGATCAGCGCCTCCAAGGTCCAGGTCCGACTGTCAAGCTTCCGGTCCGTCAAGGCAGCCGCCCGCGTGGAAGGATCCAACGGGACGCTTTGAAATGAAACACATCCTGTCAGGCCAACGGCCACGGCTGAAAGGAGCATCAAATGAAAATTCATAGCGGGAAACGAAAACGCCCGGACCGCCTGTCCGTGGTTCGTTGATGAACGTCAACACATGACCCCTTGTCAAGGAAGCAGAATACAGGCACCGTGCATGGCACCTGCCCGCAGAGTTGCGGGATTCCCTTTGGAATTTTCGTTTGCTCCCCGGCCTCTCAGGGGCATTTTCCCGGACAACCGCCCAATGACCGCCCCCAAAGCCCCCCTGCCATCCGACCCGCCTCCCAGCAAGGATTTCATCCGTGACATCGTGGAGGACGATCTCCGGTCAGGAAAGCACGCCGGTGTGGTGACGCGCTTCCCTCCGGAGCCGAATGGCTACCTTCACATAGGGCATGCGAAATCCATCTGCTTGAATTTTGGGATCGCCCATGAATATGGTGGGCGTTGTCACTTGCGCTTTGATGACACCAATCCGGTCAAGGAGGAAGTCGAATACGTGGACTCGATCCAGGAGGACGTCCGCTGGCTGGGGTTTGATTGGGGGGACCACCTTTATTATGCCTCCGACTATTTTGGACAACTCCACGATTGGGCGCTCCAGTTGATCCGGGACCGGAAGGCCTATGTCTGCGAACTCTCGGCGGAGGAAATGAGGCTCCACCGGGGCACCCTCACCGAACCGGGCAAGCCCAGTCCCTGGAGGGAACGCAGCGTGGAGGAGAACCTTGACCTGTTCGCACGGATGCGGGCCGGTGAGTTCCCTGAAGGATCCAAAGTGCTGCGGGCCAAAATCGACATGGCCCACAGCAACATGAATCTGCGGGACCCGGTGCTCTACCGCATCCTCCACCAGCACCATCACCGCACGGGCGATCAATGGTGTATTTATCCCACCTATGATTTTGCCCATGGCCAAAGCGATGCCTTGGAGCACATCACGCATTCCCTCTGCACTCTGGAATTTGAAGTGCACCGGCCCCTTTACGAGTGGTTTATCGCCAACCTTCCGGTGCCCTCCCGGCCACGCCAGATCGAGTTTTCCCGTCTCAGCCTCACCTACACGGTGATGAGCAAGCGCAAACTGCTGCAGCTAGTCAAGGAGAACCATGTGGAAGGATGGGATGATCCCCGCATGCCGACCATTTCCGGATACCGTCGCCGAGGCTACACGCCCGAGTCGATCCGGAACTTCTGCTCCCAGATTGGGATCACCAAATTCAAAGGGCTCACCGATGTGGGAGTCTTGGAACACTGCATCCGGGAGCATCTGAATGCGATCGCACCTCGGGCCATGGCGGTGTTGGATCCCCTCAAGGTGATTATTGAGAACTATCCGGAAGGTCAAGTGGAGGAGATGGAGATTGCCAATCATCCATCCCATCCCGAAGTTGGAACCCGGAACCTGCCGTTTTGCCGGGAAATCTACATCGAGCGCGAGGATTTCATGGAAGACCCGCCAAAGGAATTTTTCCGGCTCGGACCAGGCCGGGAAGTCCGTCTGCGGGGCGCCTATTTTCTGAAGTGCCACTCAGTGATCAAGGATGACTCCGGAAAGGTGGTGGAACTGAGATGCACCTACGATCCGGAGACTCGTGGAGGCAACAATCCGCCGGACGGCCGCAAGGTCAAAGCCACGATGCATTGGGTCAGCGCCTTGCATGCCGTCCCCGCCGAAGTGAGGCTCTACGACCGGTTGTTCAATGTTGAAAGCCCCGAGGGAGGTGACGATGATTTTCTAAGCTTGTTGAATCCGGACTCGCTGAAGATCCTTTCCGGCTGCCAATTGGAGCCGACCCTCGCCCGGGCTGTGCCTGGAGACCGCTTCCAATTCGAGCGCCTCGGTTATTTCTCGGTGGATCCCAAATTGTCCCGTCCCGGCTCTCCGGTTTTCAACCGCACGGTCAGTCTCAAGGATTCCTGGGCCAAAGTAAAAGGACAGTGAATCCTGCCCATCGCGCTGCCAAGTTTGCGTCCCTGAGAGCCATGTCTAGGTTTCAGGATGGGTTGCGGTGCGACCAATTTCTTTGGGGCTGGTGAGTAGAATAATGACAAGGCCATGCGCAGTGCCATCTTCTGGAGACGGTGGCTTGGCTCAGGGATTCAATTAAGAATTCTTAACATTCTATAGATATTATAAACCAAAGTTCATTAGGTATGTTTTTATTATGGTTTTTATGGTTTTTCTTTACATATACATTTTTTAACTATAAATTGGCCTTGTTATTCCAATTGTGGGACCGCCAAGGCGGGCACTCCACCAAGGGCCATGAACACGAAACACCACAAACTAACTTCCATCGCTGCCGTGGCAGCGTTCCTTTTGGCACTGCCATTGGCAGGTTCCGCCGAAGATCAGAAACAGACCTCCGGTGACACGCCGGTCCCCTCTCCGGGATTTTGGCTTCCCAAGTTTTGGGATCGCTCGAATGCATCCCAGATCTGGCATGATCCGAATTTTGTTTCCCAAAAGGAATCTCGCGAGGCCGTTGCCCGGGTTGCCAAGCAGATTCCGACGCGGAATGCGGCTCGCTATGGAGCCGGAGCGCCTGTTGTTAAGGACTGATCCCCTTTCCGGAGGATCCCCCATTTTCAAGAAACCAAGCCGGTGCGGACGGGATGATTCCCGCTTCCGCATCGGCTTTCTTTTGTCCGGGGACACTATTTTTCAGTTTACATTCCCTGTTTCCAAGCGACATTCCGCGCCCACGAGCGTTCCCTATCTGCCGTAGGTCCCTGGGCTTTTCTCTCCGAGAAGGCACTGCTCGCCAGGGGTAACCCGGCCACCCAACCTGTAATTATGCCCTTCAAACTTGCTCCGTTCGAAATGCCCAGCCACCTCATCAAGGATGAGGGAACGGCCACCGACAACTACGCCAAATTCATCGCCGAACCTTTCGAAGGCGGCTATGGACACACCATCGGCAACTCGATCCGCCGGGTGCTGCTTTCCTCCTTGGAAGGTGCTGCCATCACCAGCGTGCGCATCGCGGGTGCCCCGCATGAGTTCACTTCCCTTCCCGGTGTGCGGGAAGATGTGACCGAAATCATCCTGAACCTGAAGCAGATTCGCTTCAAGCATTTCGAAAACAAGGAACCGGCCACGATGAAGCTCTCCGTGGACCGCGATGGGGTGGTCACCGCCGGCGACATTCAGGAAATCTCGCAGTACCACATCCTCAACAAGGACCAGTACATCTGCACTCTGGATCGCAAAACGCGGTTCCAGCTCGATCTGGAAGTCCGCGTCGGCCGCGGCTTCAACACCGGCGAGGACAACAAGCTCAACGACATGCCGATCGGAGTGATCCCGATCGACTCCATTTTCTCCCCGGTCCGTCGTGTCAAATTCGGCGTCGAAGCCACCCGTGTCGGCCAAATTACCGATTATGACCGCCTCGTCGTCGAGATCTGGACGGACGGCCGGATCACCCCTCCGGATGCGTTGCTCCAAGCTTCGGCCATTCTGCGGAAGCATCTCGACGTCTTCGTCAACTACGATGACAACCAGATCGAGTTTGAAAAGGCTCCGGAAGCCCAGACCGAGGAGAATCTCGAGCTCAAGAAACTGCTCAACATGAGCGTGAATGAGATCGAGCTTTCGGTCCGCGCGGCGAACTGCCTCAACAACGCCAACATTTCCACGGTTGGCCAGTTGGCCATGAAGAGCGAGGCTGAAATGCTCAAATACCGCAATTTCGGCAAAAAGTCGCTCAACGAAATCAAAGACAAGCTGCATGATCTGGGACTTTCGCTCGGCATGCAGTTCGACGCTTCCATGATCGAGCAGCCGTTTGCAGGCACCCTCCTTGCCCATGACCGTGGCCCCGAAGGTCCCGGCTTGGCGGCTCTGATCCACCAGAATCTCCGCGACTGATCCTTCCGCCGCAGGGTCCCACCTCTTCAACTTCTTCCTCTCCATCATGAGACATCATCGTAAAACCGTAAAACTTCAGCGCCCCGCGGCCCATCGTGACGCCCTGATCCGCAACCTTGCCTGCAGCCTGATCGAGCATCGCCGTATCAAGACCACCGTGGCCAAAGCGAAAGCGCTGCGTCCCTTCGCTGAGAAGCTGGTCACCATGGCCAAGCGCGACGACCTCCACAACCGCCGGCGTGCGATCTCCCTCCTCGGGAGCAACCAGATCGCCCAGCGTTCAGTCACCAAGCTGTTCGGTGAAATCGCTCCGGCCTCGGCAACCCGGCAGGGTGGCTACACCCGCATCACCAAGCTTGGGCCGCGCCACACTGATTCCGCTCCCATGGCTTTCATTGAGTGGGTCGACTTCTCGGTGGCTCCGGTTGCGGCAGAGGCAGAGGCCGAAACCGCGGAGTAAGCCCGTCCAGGATCGATCCTGATTTCAAAACCGCGCTCCGGCCCTCCGGGGCGCGGTTTTTTGTTTTCCCGAAGGGTCCCATTTGCCAAACTTGAAATTCCCCGCATCTTTCCTTCCCTGTGGCAGAAATCTCCGAAATTCTCAGAAAAATTCGCAAGATCGAACTCCGCACCCGCGGCCTCGTGCGGGAAAGCTTCGGCGGAGAATACCATAGTTGTTTCAAGGGGCAGGGCATCGACTTTGAAGACTTCCGGGAATACCAAGCCGGTGATGAAGTTAGGTCCATCGATTGGAATGTGACCGCCCGGATGGGGCATCCGTTTGTCAAAAAGTTCGTCGAGCAACGGGAGATGACCGTGTTTCTTGTCGTCGATGCCAGTGCTTCGGGGATTTTAGGAAGTCATCTCCAAGCCAAAAAGGAACTGATGGCGGAGGTTGCCGCACTCTTTGCTTTCAGCGCTTTGCAGAACAAGGACAAGGTGGGCCTGATTCTTTTCACGGATGAGGTGGAGATTTATCTTCCCCCCCGCAAAGGAACCGGTCATGCCCTGCGCATCATCCGCGACATCCTTTTCTTCGAGCCCAAGAGGCAGGGCACCCGGCTTTCTTCCGCCATCGATATCCTGAAGCATGCGATTCATCGCCGGTCGTTGGTGATCCTGCTGTCCGACTTTATTTCCCAGGATGACGTGTTCAATTCCCTGAAAACAGTCAGCCGGCAGCACGACATGATCGCCGTCCAGGTCACCGACCCCGCCGAGTTGGACTTCCCCGATGCCGGCCTGGTCTGTCTCGAAGATCCTGAAACCGGCGAGCAGGCGGAAATCGCTTCCCACCGGGGGCAGTTCCGCCAACATTACCGCGCGGCCGTCGGCGCCTGGAAGGCTGAACTGGAGAGTCAGTTCCGCCGGTTGGCCATTGATAAGATTGATCTTTCAACGGACCGGGAATATCTTCCTTCTTTGCACGCTTTCTTCCAGCGCCGGGAAGGCAAGCGTGTCTGATTCGCCCTCTCGTTCCACCCACTTTTCCCGTTTCCGCGACGACGCACCCCTTCCGAGGCCCCATGAATCCTTGCTTGCTCGCCGAAGGGCCATTGCCTGACATCGAGGACATTGTGGGCCCGGGAAATTGGCCACATCTCTTGCAGACTCTCCTCTGGTCCGGAATCATCCTGCTCTTTCTCGCCGCCATCGGGGTGGCGGTATTCGTGTTCCTCATCAAACCCCGCCGGGAAATTCACCGGCCCTCGCCCCTGAGTCTTGCCCACCGGGCTCTCCGGGAGCTCGAATCCCGCATGGACTCTCTCACGGCCAACGAGTTTTCCCTTAAAGTGTCCGATGCCTTGAAAGACTTTTTTCAGGCCCGTTTCAAGGACCCCATCCGCTTTGAGACATCTGAGGAGTTCCTCAACCGATTCAGCTCTTCCGCCGCCTTTACCTTTGACCGGCAGGGAGGTGCCCGCACCGCGATTCCTGTCGCCACCGGAGACCAGGTGTCCGTCTTTCTCCGGACCTGTGATGAGATCAAATTCGGGCGCCGACCAGATGCCGACCATTACAAGCGTCCTTTGTTGGATCAGGCCCTGGGCATTTTGGCCTCGGTCCAGGATGAAACCCCAGTGCCAACAGCCAAAGGATGATGCCCTCTTTTTCCATGATGCTGGCGCTGCTGCCAACGGAGTCGAATCTGGATTCATTCCGTTTCGCGCATCCTTGGTGGCTTTTGCTAGCGGTGATTCTACCGGTGTTTCTCATCTGGAAAGGCCGGCCGGGCCCCCAGGCGGCGGTCGTGTTCTCTTCTTTGCACATTCTCAAGCGGATGGGGCCTTTGCGAAAATCCCGCCCCGGACATCTGCGATTCGCCCTGTTCCTCCTGACCTTTCTCTGCGGGGTGATCGCCCTGGCCCGTCCCCAGGTCATCAACACCCGGGTCACGACTTCGGAGAGCGGGATTGAATTGATTCTCACTCTCGATGTGTCCCGCTCCATGTTGGCGGAGGATTTCTTCATCGGAAACCGCAAAGTGACCCGGTTGACTGCGGCCAAAAAAGTCACCCGAGATTTCATCAGTGGACGGACCACGGACCGGATCGGGGTCGTGGCTTTTGCTGGTCGTCCCTTTCTGGTGAGCCCGATCACTCTGGACCACTCCTGGATTGAGGACAGTCTGGACCGGGTCCAGATCGGACTGGTCGAGGACGGCACCGCCATCGGTTCGGCCCTGGCGGCAGCCGCCCGCCGTCTCGACACCAGGCCTTCGAAGAGCAAAGTGATTGTCCTGTTGACCGACGGAGCCAACAATGCCGGCAACATCAAGCCCGAGACGGCGGCCAAGCTCGCGGCGACGTTGGGCATCCGCATCCACACCATCGCCGTCGGCACTTACGGGGATTTTGTGGTTCCCACTCCGGCGGGGCCCCAGCGGTTGACTCAGGAATTTGACGAAGCCACCCTGAAGAAGATCGCCGAAATCGGCAAAGGTGAATTTTTTCATGCCCAGGACACCAACAGTCTGGAACGCATTTTCCGCCTGATTGATGAAATGGAAAAGACCGAGGTGAAACGACAAACCCATGTCACGGCACGGGAACTCTTCTATTGGCCTGCCATGCTGGCCTTGCTTTTTGGGTTGATATCCCTCATAGGGGAAGAGACCTTTTGGCGACGGGTTCCGTGACGTCCCCTTCCACCCATCCCAGTGACCGCCCTCCTCAAGTCCCTGTTTGCTCTTCCCGGCCATTTTGCCGCTCCGGAATGGTTGTGGTTTCTCCCCGTGCTGCCTCTGCTTGCCCTGCTGCGTTGGCGGGCCCAACATCTCAGCCGGCGCGGTCTGCCGGGTTTGATTTCCCCCAAATTGGTGACCCAACTCATCCGGGGAGCCAGTGAACCCCTCCGGTGGATGCGGTTCCTCCTGTTCCTCGCGGCACTTTGTTTTCTGGTGCTCGCGCTGGCGCGGCCTCAATTCGGCACGGAGCAGGCCGAGGCTCGCTCCCGGAGTCGCGATCTGTTCATTGCGCTCGACACTTCCCGGAGCATGCTCGCGGTCGATCTGGAGCCGAATCGCCTCGCCCGGGCTCGACTTGCGATCCATGAGATCGTGGATTCGATGCCGGAGGACCGCATTGGATTGATTGCTTTTGCCGGCAATGGATTTCTCCTCGCCCCGTTGACGCTGGACCATCCTGCGGTGGTGGAGGCGTTGGATCAAATGGAGCCGGGTCTGGTGCCTCGTGGCGGCACCAACCTCTCCGCGCCTCTCAGCGTCGCCCTTGATCAAATCCGCCGCAGTGGCGCGGACGGTGCGGCTCTGCTGATTTTCACGGACGGGGAAGATCATGAGGGCAAAGGCGATGTGGCCATCCTCGCCAAGCAGGCGAAGGAAGCCGGACTGGTGGTGTTTGCCGTCGGGGTTGGCACCGAGTCCGGAGCGATCATTCCGGCCACGGATGACGACGGGAAAGCCATCCCGGGACAGTTTGTGGAAGACGATGTCGGCAGTGTGGTCCGGTCGAGGCTGCAACCGGCCACGCTGCAGGAGATCAGTGCCGCCACCGGCGGAGTCTATGTCAATCTGGGGGAACGAGGCTCACTCACCACGGTTGTTTCCAGAGTGCTTAATGCAGTGGAAGCCACGACGAAAGAGGCCGAAGCCCGCCCGAAACCCATTGAACGGTTCATCTGGCCCCTTGGCTTGGCCTTGATTTTCCTCGTGGCGGCCTGGATGCTCCCGACCCACTGGAGACGCCCCCGGCGGGCTCCCGCCGCCGCCCTTGCCGGACTGGTCCTATTGGTCGGTCTTCCCTCCCGCGCCGGAGCGGAAGCCACCGACAGCCG
>JADZAX010000612.1 GCA_020852405.1 Verrucomicrobiales bacterium | reverse complement strand
CCGCGGCCGGAGGCCCACCTCGCCCGGTGCATCATGAAAATCATCATCGACTAGCCGGGGCTCAGTGAGGAACGGGACGTGGGGGTGCGGGCCGCCAGTGGCGCCGGTGGCCGAGGAATTGATCCCCGCAGTGTCGACGTGGTCTGTGATCCAGCGACCATGATCCAAGCCCAGGAGATCTGCGCCGCGGTCATGGCGGTGGATGAAGTGGTTGATTACGCGGTGCGGCTTGTGCGGGCCACCCGGGAAGCCCGTGGCATTGCGCTCGGGGCCGGCACACGCGGAGCGATCAGTCTGGTGCGGGTGGGCAAGGCATACGCCCTCATGGCAGGCCGGAATTTCATCACCCCGGATGATGTAAAGCGTGCCGTCGCTCCGGTGCTGCGGCACCGGGTGGCCCTGGCTCCGGAGCTGGCCATTAGCGGTCACCATATCGACGAGATTCTCGCCTCAGTGTTGCAGACGGTGGAGGCTCCGCGTCGCTAGGCTGTTACCAGGCGGACTAAGAACCACCATGCGACCTGGCGGAACATTGTTGAAAGGGGCTGGACTGCTGGCGGGCCTGGGCTTGGCGGCTGCGCTGGTGCCTTCTGTCACCCCGGTTTGGTGGGCGGTGCTGGCTCTGTTGACGCTCCTCGCCATCGCTGACGGGGTCCTGGGGTTGGCGAGGCCCCGGATCACCGGAGAACGGCATTTAAAGGAACGGTATGCGTTGGGCGTGGCCGAGACCGTTACCCTCGTGGTTCATTTGCCCGGCCGCCTGGGGGCCAGGCTCACGGTTCTCGACGGATCTCCGGCCGAGGTCAAGACTGAGGACATGCCCTGGGTGGGGCACATCGACGGGGGAGGCCGGGCCTCCATCACCTATCCCGTGACGTTTTTGCGTCGGGGACGTGTGGCTTTTGGTGAGGCGGAAGCGCTGCTCAGTTCTCCGCTCGGATTTTGGTTGAGACGGGAACGTTTTGCCGGATCCGGTGAGACCAAAGTGTATCCAAATTACCAATCCGTAATCCGGTTCGCCCTTCTCGCGATGGAGCAGCGCGAACGGCAGATGGGAATCGTCCGCCGCAACCTGCGGGGAGTCAGCCGGGAGTTCCATCAATTGAGGGAATACCAGGACGGTGATGCCCTCTCCCAAATCGATTGGAAAGCCACCTCGCGCCACCGTCAACTGGTGAGCCGTGACTACCAGGAGCAGCGGAACCAGCATGTTGTGATGTTGGTGGACAACAGCCTGAGGATGCGGGCGCTCGACGGCGACCTGCCACAGTTCGACCACTGCCTCAACGCGATGCTCCTTCTTTCCTATGTCGCGCTGCGTCAAGGCGACCAGGTGGGGGTTCTCACAGGCGGGGAGCCGGTGCGCTGGCTTCCCTCCGTGAAAGGAGCTCCGGCGATGAATGCCATCCTCAACCATCTCTATGATTACGAAACCAGTCTCCAGCCTACCGATTTCACCGAAGCCGCCAACATTTTGATGACCCGTCAACGGCGACGGGCGATGGTGGTGCTTTTGACCAATCTGCGCTCGGAAGATTCGGGCGACCTTATGCCGGCCCTGCGTTTGCTCCGCACCCGGCATCTTGTTGTCACCGCGACACTAAGGGAAAAGTCGCTCCAGGACCGGTTGGAAAAGCCGGTGGTCACTCTTCAGGATGCCTTGGATCTTGCGGCGACCCACCGATACTTCCAGGAGCGTCGTGGCGTCATCGAAACCCTGCAGAGCCATGGGATCATCGCGGTCGATGCACCGGCACAGGATCTCCCGATCGCCCTGGCCAACCGCTATCTCGACATCAAGCAAAGCGGAGCCCTGTGATCCTGTCCTTTGCCTCTCAGTTATCGGGAAGTTCTTCGTCCTCGCTGCCGGCTTCCTTGGGCTGTTGCCGGATCAGGACTTTGTCGATGAGGTGTCGGTCCATGTCCAGGATTTCAAAGCTGAAGCCTCCTTCCGCGAAGATTTCCCCCTCGGAGGGCAACCGGTCCATGCGGTGCATAAGGTAGCCCCCCAGGGTCTGGAATGGATCTTCCTCCGCTTCGACGAGTGCCTCGATTTCGGGAATGGCGCGGGTCACCTCATCGATCTCCATGGCCGCATCTGCAAGCCAAGTGCCGGGGCCGGTCTCGCGGATCACCGCCGCGGTGGCATCCGGCAGGGCTTTTGACAAATCACCCAAAATCTCTTCGATCAGGTCCCGAAGGGTCAACAAGCCCCTGACCGTTCCGAATTCATCCACCACGATGGCGGCGGAGTGGGGAGCTTTTCTCAGGGTATCCAGGAGCGAAAGGGCGGGTTGATTCTCCGGCACAAAGACCACCGGTTGGGCGATGCCTCCCAGCGCTGCGCTGGGATCGGTAGAGCCATATAGTTCCCGCAGGGAGACCGTCCCCAGCACCTGGTCACGGTTGCCTTCAATCACGGGAAAGACCTCCTGATTGCAGTTCAGCACCACCGACCGGGCAGATTCGAGGGCGTCCCCGGCATGCATAAATCGCACTTTGGGTTTTGGCTGCATGACTTCCTCGGCCCTCAAATTACGGAGATCGAGCAGTCCGGTGACCATGTCGGATTCGTTTTCCTGGATCACTCCGGTTACGGCTCCTTCCCTGATCAGGACATGCATTTCCTCCCGGGTCGGACCCGCCTGGCGGGACGGTGCTCTTCCGAAAAGGCCCATCACTGCCCGCGTGCTCAGTTCGAGGAACCACACAAGCGGTTTGGCGAGCCTGGCGAGGGCATCCATGGGCCGGGCCATGACGCAGGCGATGAGTTCCGGCTGCCTCAGGGCGAGACCTTTCGGCACCAATTCCCCGATGATGAGAGACAGGTAGGCGATGCCTGCGACCACCAGAGAGAAAGCGACCTGTTGGGCCGCCTCAGGGGACAGGCCGGGGACAAGCGCGATGATTGGGGCCAGTTTGGCAGAAAGAGTGGAACCTCCGAAAGCTCCGGCAAGCACCCCGACGAGCGTGATGCCGATTTGCACGGTGCTGAGCAGTCTTTCCGGCTTCTGGGACAAGGCGAGAGCTTTGCGGGCCCCATGGTTCCCTTGGTCGGCCAGGGCTTTGAGACGGGAGGGTGCCGCCGAGATGAGGGCAATTTCCGCCATCGCGAAAACCCCGTTCCCTAACAGCAGGAGGAGAATCATGAAAAATTCCAGCATATCGAATGCGGGAATATACCGGGGTGTGAGGCTGGTGACGACTGAAATTGCCTTGGCGATCCGCCATTTGCCAGGCAAGTCACCCCTCAGGCCGCATTGCGCCGAAGATTGGCCACCGAGTAGGCGGGATCATCCGGGAGCACTTCCACATCGACCATGGTGCCGGCCTTCTCCAGCATGCGGCGGCAGTCGGCCGAGAGATGCCGGAGTCGCAGGTGCTTGCCGGCCTTGCGGTAACGCTCCGCCATGGCATTGATCGCTTCCAGGCCCGACATGTCACAGACTCGCGCTCCCACGAAATCGATCACGATGTTTGGCACGTCCGAGCTGGCTTGGAAGTGGTCGTTAAACTCGCGGACCGAGCCGAAATAGAGGAGCCCCTGGAGCGAATAGATTTTTTCTTCCGCAGTTTCTTTTTCCACTTTCACAAGAATGTGTTTCGAGCTCTCCCAGGCAAAGACCAGAGCGGAAAGGATGATGCCGATGAATACGGCCGTTGCCAGATCGTGGAGGAACACCGTGACCAGGGTGACCGTCGCGATGACGATGATTTCAGAGAAGGGAACCTTTCCAAACGTCCTCAAAGAAGACCATTCGAAGGTGCCGATGACGACCATAAACATCACCCCGACCAATGCGGCGATGGGAATTTTTTCGATGACCGGCCCTCCCATCATGATGAAAAACGCGAGAGCCAGAGCGGCCGTGATTCCCGAGGTCCGGCCGCGGCCTCCGGATTTGATGTTGATCAGCGACTGACCAATCATGGCACACCCTCCCATGCCCCCAAAAAGTCCGGAGAGGAAATTGGCCCCCCCTTGGGCGATGCACTCCCGGTTGCCCTGGCCCCGGGTATCCGTGATCTCGTCGATGAGTTGGAGGGTCATGAGGGACTCGATGATTCCCACCATGGCCACGATGAAAGCGGTTTTAAAAATGAATTGCCATTCCGTGGCCCAGGCAATGCCGGTTGGCAGGGCGGGCAGAGGGAAAGAGCCAGAGAGCCGTCCCTCGGGGTTGTTGGCTGACTTGGCAAGAACATCGGACACCGTGGGCGAGTCCTTGAAAAAGAAAAAGGCCAGCAGTCCCACGGCAAT
>JADZAX010000611.1 GCA_020852405.1 Verrucomicrobiales bacterium | reverse complement strand
CCGTTGCTGCAGTTCCGGCGGGATGAGGTATTGGCTGGGATTGGACCCCCCATGATCCTTGTAGCCTCCCTTCCAGAGTTGGACGTGGCCATTGGTCTGGTTGTGGATGTAGGCGTCCCGGATGCTGAGGAACATATAGGCCGCGAAGCCCCCGAAGATGTTCACTGCGGCATAGCCGAGCGTCACAGCCGCCATGGTGGTGACACTGCGTCCGGCATTGCGGAGCAGGTTTCGGGAGGCGAGATCTAACCAGTTCATGCGTTGACAGGGCGGGGACTCGGATTTTCAGACGACTGGTGCGTCGACTCGGATGTCCTCGATGATTTCTCCGTCCCGGAGCTGGATGCGACGGTCGACACGGTCCAGGAGTCGGCTGTCGTGGGTGGAGAAAATGAACGCGGCCCCGCATGAGCGGTTGATGCGCCGCATCAGATCAATGATCCGGTTGGCATTCTCGGTGTCCAGATTGGCGGTCGGCTCGTCGGCGATGATGATGGCCGGATCCGTGACAAGGGCCCGGGCGACCGCGACCCGCTGTTGCTGGCCACCGGAAAGCTTCTGGGGTCGATGGGACGTGTGGCTGCCCAGATCGACCTCATTGAGCAGGGCGAGGGCTTTTTGGCGGGCCTCTGACTTGGGCGTGCCCCGGAGCTGCAGCGGCAGCATGACATTTTCCAATGCGGTGAGGACCGGGATGAGATTGAAGCTCTGAAAGACAAACCCGATGCTTTGGTTGCGAAGCTCGCTTTTGGCCGCGTCATCGAGGTTCTCCGCGGGTTTACCCTTCAGGATCACCTGACCTTCGCTGGGGGAATCGAGGAGACCGAGAATGTTGCACAGAGTGGTTTTACCCGAGCCGGAGGGGCCCCAGACGGCAACAAATTCATGCTCATGAATCACAACGTCCACGCCCCGGAGCGCGGCGACCTCGGTGTCGCCGAGATGATAGGCTTTGCGAAGGTTTTTGGCTTCTATGACGGGCATTGCAGGGGCAGGACGGGCAGTGGCGCGGACCGGAGGCACGCATTTACCATCCACATGCCGCTTGCAGGTGGACGAAGCCAGCATTGTAATGGGGAAAGCTGAATGATCGAATTATTTTTCCTGATTCTGTGGTCGTGTTGGGGGCTCCTGGCGCTCCTGACTTGGTTCAACGTCCGCCAATTTCTTCCGGAAATGCGCGCCCAGGAAGCACTCTTCCGGGATGGGGAGGATCCCGGCCGGCAGCAGCGCGCGGTGGTCGTGATCCCGGTGAAAAAGCTCGATCCTGTGAGAGGCCCGGCCTTTTTTCGGATCCTACTGAACCAACGTTACGCGGATTACCGGATTCTGGTCACGATGGAGAACGAACAGGAGACCGCAGCGTCCTGGCTTGTGGAGGCTCTCGGCATGGCCCCTGGTGACAGGGGCTGGCACTCCGGAGGTTCCGGAAGGGCGAAGGAACCGATTTCTGCCGGATTGCGCGGGGTGAAGTTCATCTTTGCCGGACCCACCTTTGGCGGGGGCCAAAAAGTCCACAACCAGATCGAGGCGCTCAAAGAGCTGGAGCCGGAGGATCGCCGGGTGGTTTTCGGGGACGCGGACATGCAATGTGGTCAGGACTGGCTGGCCCGTCTCACGGCTCCTTTGAATGTGGGGACCCATCCGGTCTCGACCACCTACCGCTGGCTGGTGCCTGTCCAGGCGACAATTCCCAACCTTTTGATGAGTGTCATCAACGCGGGCGTGGCCACTCTTGGGGGGCGCGAAGCTTGGAACAATCTCTGGGGTGGCTCCATGGCCCTCGTGAGGGAGGATTTCGATGCGCTCGCGGTGCCCTCATTGTTGGAGGGAAGTTTGACGGATGATCTGCGACTTGGGAAGTGCATTCGGCGTTCCGGGCGGCGGATTGCCTGTCTGCGGAGTCTCATCGTTCCCACCGACATCGACTTTTCTTGGAGGATGGCCTTCGAATTCGGCCGACGACAGTATTACATGGTGAGGCACTATGCGCCGTTCTTTTTTAAATTCGCCCTGATTGCCACCACCATTTACAATGTGGGTTTCCTGAGTGCTCTCTGGGAGGCTTGGCACGGAAACCGGGTGGCGTCATTCGCGCTCGGATTCGTCCTGGTGTGTGATCAGCTTCGGGCTCTGGCACGGTGGAATGTGATCCGGGCTCTGTTCCCGCCCCCTGTGGTGGACCGCCTCCGGATGGCGCGGTGGATGGAACATTTGGGGACACCTTTGTTCATGGCGGTGCACTCCCTCTTTGTCTGGTCCGCCCTGGCAGCGCGGACCATCCGCTGGGCCGGGATTCACTACCGGGTCATCAGTCCCGACAGGACACTCGTGTTGGAGCATCCGGACGGGTGAAGTGCGGTCCGCAAGCGCAGGCGGCAAAAGGAGTCAGTTTTTCTCCTCTTCACCGTGCTCGCAGATGCAGGCATACTCGGCAAATTCACAGGTGGGGCATTTGCTGAGGTTCAGATTGAACTTTTCCGTGATGCTTTTGGCTTTGGCGTCGGTTTTGATCTGGACCACGGTGGGATGTTCATTGCCTTCAGGCACGGTCTGGTCCGAGACCAGTTTGTCGCCTTCCTTCGTGAAAGTCAGCTTGGTTGGCTTGGAGCGTTCTCCGAGTGTGACTTTGACGGTTTGCTCGGCGGGAAGGACCACTTTGTTGTCGTCATCCACGAAGCGGATTTCCACCTTCTTCGCTTTGGTCACGAAAAATTCGACGTGCGGCTCGACGGCTGTGATGAGGCGTCCTCCGGTGGGACCCGCTTTGGCCGCGTGGTCATGTTTGTCCTTTTCCTCCGCAGAGGAAAGGGTGGCGATACCGAGGATGGTGCAGAGCAGTGTGGTCAGTTTCATGGCTTGTTGGTCGTGGGGTTTTGTTTGGTGGATCCGTGGCCTTTCCTTTGGACGGGATCGGGAACACGGGAATTCAGGGTGATCATTGGGAAGCCGGGGAGCAAAGCGCGATGGACCGGGCGGCGGCACGGCGTCCGAACGCGTAAAAGACAGTGGGGGTGACCCCGAGACCCAGCAACGTGCTGGTGACCAGTCCTCCGACAATGACCACCGCCACAGGGTGGAGGATCTCCTTGCCTGGTTGGCCTGCCGCCAGCACCAAGGGAACCAGACCGATGCCCGCTGAGAGAGCCGTCATGAGCACGGGCACGAGACGTTCCTGGGTTCCCCGGAGGATCATCTGCTTGGTGAATCCTTCCCCTTCGTGTCGCATCAGATGGAGGTAATGACTGAGGAGCATGATGCTGTTGCGGGCGGCCACTCCCGCCACGGCGATGAAGCCCACCAAGGTGGCGATGCTGATGTTGTTCAGCTTGAGATAGGTAAAAACCAGCCCGCCAACCAGCGCGAGCGGGATGTCGCAGAGCACCTGGATCGCGAAAAACGGGGTCCGGAAGTAGCCATAGAGGAGAAAGGCGATGACGACCAAGACTAGGGCCGAGAAAAAAACGATCCGCCGGGTGGCTTCTCGTTGCGCTTGGAATTCCCCTTCGAAGGTCACGAAATAGCCTTCAGGCAACGCGACCTGTGCCGCGACATCTTCCTGAAGCCGGATCACCAGATTGGACACATCCCTCACCGTCGGTTTGATGGCCAGCGCAAAACGCCGTTGGCTGTTCTCGCGGAAAATCACATTCGGTCCCCGGGCTTCCCTCACTCCGGCGACCAGGGACAGCGGAATGCGCTGGCCGGCAGACGTCTCGATGGGAAGCTGCCCGATACGGTCCGGGGCGTCGCGCAATTTCTCGGGCAGACGCAGCACGAGGTTCACGGTGCGCTGCTCCTCGCGCAGTTCTGCGACAGATTTTCCCCCGATCAGGGAGGAGAGCTGTTCATTGAGATGGCCGGGGGCAATGCCATACGCTTGGGCCCGGTCACGATCGGCCTCGATGCGGAGTTGCGGTATGCTGGAGGTCTGGTCCAGCTTGCAGTCTTCAAAGCCCGGAATGGTTTTGGCGATGGTTTGAATCTCCAATCCGATCTGGCGCAAGAGGTCAAGATCCGGCCCGAATATCTTGACCGCGACCGGAGCCGAGACCCCGCTCATCATGTGTCCAATGCGGTCTGCCAGCGGACCTCCGACCACCGCGAAAATCCCCGGAATGGTCCGGACCCGTTTTGAGATGTCCTCCAGGATGTCCTTTCGCTCTCTCGCGGCGGTGGCGGGGTGTCCCTCGGGTTCCCGGAAATCCACGTCAAACTCGGCCGTGGAGACCGGCACGACGTGGTCGCCTCGTTCCGCCCTTCCAAGGCGTCGGCCGACTTTCTGCACTTCCGGCACAGAGAGGATCTGTTCCTCGATCACGTCGGAAATACGGTTCATTTCATCCAACGAAGTCCCCGGCGCCGCCGTGACCGCGACCAAAGCGGTCTCCTCCTCGAACTTGGGGAGGAAGTCCTGATTCATGCGCGGGTAGAGCGAGAAGGCGCCCGCAACGAGCAGGGCAACCCCGCCGACTAGAATTAAGGGTTGGTTGAGGCCGAAGCGGAGCAGAGTCTGCGCCAGCAGCCATTTCAAACCGCGGGTCATGATGCCATCCCGGTGTTCCTGGCCCGCCTTCGGCCGCAGCAGCAGAGAGCAAAGCACCGGAATGACGGTCAACGAAACCACGAAAGACGCGACCATGGAAATGATCGTGGCGATGGCGATCGGAGCGAACAGTTTGCCTTCCAGGCCCGTCAGGCCGAGCAGGGGGAGAAACACCAGTATGATCAGCAGCGTGGCATAGAAAATGGAATTGCGGACTTCGCCGGAGGCTTGGGCGATGACCTGGAGGCGGGTAGAAGAGGGGGCTTCCGAGCTGCTTCCCTGCTTGGCGGTTTCCCATTCCCTGAGCCGACGGAAAACGTTCTCCACATCGACGATGGCGTCATCCACGACCATGCCGATGGCCACGGCGAGGCCTCCCAGCGTCATTGAATTCACACTGATGCCGAATCCCTGGAACACCAGCATGGTGATCGCAAAGGAAAGCGGCATGGCGAGAAGAGTGATAAAAGTGGTGCGGAGATTCTGCAGGAAAAGAAACAACACGATGGTGACCATGATGGCTCCGTCGCGGATGGCTTCGGTGAGATTGCCAATGCCATGGTCGATGAAATCTTTTTGTTGGAAGAGCAGGGTGGTTTCGATGCCCGTCGGATAGCTGGCTTGCAGCTCATCGAGCGCTATGCGGACCCGGGAGGTAAGCTCCCGGGTGTCAAATCCGGGCGCTTTGGTGATGGACATGATGACCCCGTAAGTGGGTTTTGTTTCAGGCCGGAGACTCACAGTGGCGTCGCCGCGCATGGGCTCAATTCCCCAGGCGACATGGGCGACATCACCGATGGAGACCGTGCGGTCTTTGACCTGTTTGATGACCGTTTGGGCGATGTCGTTCAAATCCACAGTCATGGCCAGGTTTCTGACCATGATTTCCGTGGGGCCGGTGCTGATGAATCCGCCGGTCGTGGTGCTTGCCGACTCACGGGCGGCTTCTTCCAGTTCACTGAGACTGACGCCATGGGCCTGCATCCGCCAGGGATCCGGTTGGATCTCAATCTGTTTGACGCCTCCTCCCATGTTGAGAATTTCCGCGATGCCGGAAATGTTGTGCAACCGTCGTTTGATGGTCCAATCGGCAAGGGTTCGCACATCGGGAGCGGGCAGGTGACCTGCCTCGCCCTCAGGGATGGTGCAGCGGACCCCCACCAGCAGGATTTCGCCCATCAATGAAGCGACCGGGGTGAGGAAAGGTTCGACGCCCTCCGGCAATTGTCCGCGGGTGCTTTGCAGTCTTTCCTGCACCAGCATGCGGGCCCGGTAAATGTCCGTGTCCCAGGAGAATTCAGCATACACCAACGATAGTGCGACATCGGAGTTGGACCGCAGCCGGGTCAGTCCGGCGACGCCCATGAGAGCGCTCTCGATGGGCTGGGTGACCCGCATTTCCACCTCCTCCGGGGCGAGACCGGGCGATTCGGTGAGAATGATGACGGTCGGTTTGGTCAGGTCCGGCAACACCTCTACCGGAAGCTGGGTCGCGGTGCGGAGCCCCAACGCCAGCAGAATCGCCGCCAATCCAAGAATGAACGCCCGGTTGGCCAGTGACCAATTGATCAGGTTTCCCAGCATGATCAGACTGCCTCCTTCCGGTTGTCATTCTTCGGGGTGGGGGGCTCATCCTCCGGCGTCCGCCGCTTGTTCATCCATCCGGACACCAGCAGGAGCAGGCCGAGGATAAGAGTGGCGATTCTCCAGAGTGGACTCACTCCCTCAGGATCATGGTCCCCGCCATGAGAGTGATCGTGGCCTCCTGACTCCTCTTTCCGCGCGCCCTCCAGGGCGGCTTTTTTCTCCGGTGTCAATTCCGAGCCGTCAGCGGCGTGCTCATGACCGTGGGCGGCATCGAGAGCCTCCTTGAGGGAGATGCTGCCGGCTCCGGCAAACGAGAGCGAGTAGGCTCCTCTGGTCACGACTTCATCGGCCGGGAGCAAACCGCTGATGATCTCCGCAAAGCGGTCGTTCATTTCGCCGACAACCACCGGGGATTTCACAAACGCATTAGGCAGATCGAAATCCTTCACATAAACAAACCGTTGGGAAGGGCCGCCGAGAATCGCGGAGCGCGGCACACTGGTCACTCCCTCGCGGTGACTGACCACAATGTTAAACTCCGCTCTCATGCCGGGACGCAGTTCCTTGTCGGGATTGGGCACATGAAAGGAGGCTTCCACGGTGCCGCTGGCCTCGTCGACGTAGGCTCCGAGATGGGCCAGTTTGGCTTCGAAGACACGATCCGGAAATCCTGGCAGACGGATGTGGGCGGTCTGATCTTTGGCCAGCCTGCCGGCGAGATGTTCCGGCACCCGTGCGGAGGCCTCCACGACCGCGAGGTCGGCGATCTCGATCAGGGCAAGGTGGGGCTCAATGGGTTGTCCGACGGCAATATCGACCCTGGTCACGAGGCCTGAAATGGGGGCCGCGAGCATGATGGTCGGAGGAGGATTGCCCGGTTGCCGGCTTTCCACCCAGAGGAGTTCCTCGCCCTCATCGACCTCCTGGTCCGGCAGCGCCAGCACCGAGTAAGCCCGTCCGGCGATCCGGCTGCTCACAATGCCTTTGTGTGCGCCCAGCATGGGCATAGTCCAAATGGGGTTTAAGT
>JADZAX010000610.1 GCA_020852405.1 Verrucomicrobiales bacterium | reverse complement strand
CCGATGGGGGAGGGGGCTGCGGGACAGATTCAGCGGTCCGATCGCCCTCAGGTCGGACCCGAAACAGGCGGGACCAGAGACACACTTCCGTTCGGCAGTCGAACGTTCTTAGAATCAACCGTCAGAAATGCGGCCTGGGATCGGCTGGCCGTCCCGTCACTCCACGGTCACGCTTTTGGCGAGGTTCCGTGGTTTGTCGACGTCGCAGCCTTTGGCGACCGCGAAGTGGTAGGAGAGCAGCTGGAGTGGGATCACCGCCAGCAGGGGACTGAGGCATTCGAGAGTCGGCGGGATGTAAATGACGTGGTCGGCGATGCGTTCCATCTCGGTGCATCCCTCGGTGGTGATGGCGATGACGGGACCTTTGCGGGCTTTCACCTCCTCGATGTTGCTGA
This sequence comes from Verrucomicrobiales bacterium, assembly GCA_020852405.1. GTDB lineage: Bacteria > Verrucomicrobiota > Verrucomicrobiia > Verrucomicrobiales > DEV007 > JACKQE01. The sequence continues at coordinate 5,835 of JADZAX010000610.1, read as the reverse complement.
TGTTCTTCTCAAGCAACGTGTCCTTCGGGGCAATGAACACCGAGGGGCACGTTTCGCTGACGAGGGCGATGATGCCATGTTTCAACTCGGCGCTGGCATGACCGGAAGCATAGATGTAGGAGATCTCCTTCATCTTGAGGGCGCCTTCCAGAGCCGTGGGATAGTTGAACTGGCGGCCGAGGTAGAGCATTCCGGGGCAGTCTAGGTAACACTCCGCGATGCGCTTGATGTGGTCGCTGAGGGTGAGGATCTGGCGGACCTTGTCGGGCAGGGCGCGGATTTCCTCCAGGATGGTGCGGCCTTCCGCCAGAGAGAGGTGGCGCATGCGTCCCAGGAGCAGCGCGAGGAGGGCGAGAGTGGTGACCTGGGACGTGAAGGACTTCGTTGCGGCGACCCCGATTTCGGGGCCGGCATGGAGATAGACTCCGCCGTCGCTTTCCCGGGCAATGGTGGAGCCGACCGAGTTGACCAGGCCGAGCACCCGATGGCCTTTGCGCCGGGCTTCCCGCAGGGCGGCCAGGGTGTCGATGGTTTCACCGCTCTGGCTGATGGTGAAGACGAGGGTATTCTTGTCGAGGGGAAGATTGCGGTAGCGGAATTCCGAGGAAATCTCAACTTCGGTGGGAATGCGGGCGAGAGTCTCGATGAGGTATTCCCCCACCATGGCGGCATGGAAGGCGGTGCCGCAGCCACAGAGCACGATGCGGTCGATGTCCCGCAGTTCGCTCGGACTGAGATTGAGCCCGCCGAGTTTCGCGCTGGCTTCCTCGTCGCTGAGGCGGCCCCGGAACGCGTTTTCGATCGACACGGGCTGCTCGAAGATTTCCTTGAGCATGAAATGCGGGTAGTCGCCGAGCTCGGCGGCTTCGGCGGTGAACTCCACCTGGCTGACTTCATAGGCCGCGGTGCCGCCCTCGATGTTTTCGATGTTGAAGTCCGAGGCCGTGAGGTAGACCAGATCGTGGTCGTTCAGATAGATCGCCCGGCTGGTGTGGCTGATGATGGCGGTAACATCGCTGGCGAGGAAGTTTTCGTTTTTGCCAAGACCGACCACCAGAGGGCTGCCGAGACGCGCGCCGACGAGGAAACCCGGGGCGTCCAGATGCATCACGGCGATGCCGTAGGCGCCGGTGATCTGACCGAGCGCCTTGCGGACGGCGGCGATGAGCCGGGTTTCGGGAGTGCCGGCGCCGGCTTCGGCCTCGTAGCATTCTCCGATGAGGTGGGCCAGGACTTCGGTGTCGGTCTGGGATTTGAACGTGTGGCCGCGGGCCAGCATGCCATCGCGGAGAGGCTGGTAGTTCTCGATGACCCCGTTGTGAACGCGGGCGAGCAGGCCGCTTTGGTCGGTGTGCGGGTGGGCATTCTCGTCGGTGGGGGGGCCGTGGGTCGCCCACCGGGTGTGGGAGATGCCGCAGGCTCCGCGGGCGGGATCGTTCACGAGATGGCGCCGAAGATTGTCCAGTCGGCCTGACTTTTTGCGGAGCTCGATGGCGTCACCTCCGTTGATGAGGGCGATACCGGCGGAGTCGTAGCCCCGGTCTTCCAGTTTCTTGAGTCCCTCCAGAAGGATGGGGGTGGCTTCACGGGTGCCTACGTATCCAACAATGCCGCACATAAGAGTGATTAAAAAAGGACAGAAAACGGTGCTTTCAAGGGAGGGATTGCAATGTAGGCTAAATTACAATAAATTCCAGATTAATTATGTGACTTTTGCCTAGAAATGCAGATACCAGATAGCAAAAAGCGAGCCCCGGAGATTGCTCTCCGAGGCCCGCCCCATGAATCCAGATACGCTTTGTTTGTTTGGTGTTTCAGCGGGGCCGGGGCCTTGCCGAAAAGTTATTCGCCCAGCTCCGAGCTCGACACCATACTGGAAGAGGTGTCGGGCTCTGTTTTGCTTTCGAGCGTTGAGTCAATGATGGGCCCTTTCCGCTCCGGGGATGCCATGGGAACGGTCGTGTCTTCGATCCGGGCGACGGCTGCCGGGGCCGGAATCGGATGGGCAACCAGGGCGTGACGGTGGGGTGCCGGTTCCTGGACCATGCCAGTGATCGGCGTGGTATAGTCATGGCGGCGGACCGAGGCATAGGGTTTGGTGGTGGTCTGAGCCACCCGGACAGGGGTTGGCGCGGCTTCCTGCTGCGGGATCCGGGATTCCGCGGCGATCGGAGGTGCCACCGGGGTATTCATCGCCACTGGTTCGACCACGGGGACCGGAGTGACTTCAGCGGATTCCGTCCGGTAGTGGCGGGGTGCTTCCTGAGGAGCCGGCGGTGGCACCATTTCCCCTTCAGGGGCCGATGGCGGCAGGTTCGCCCAAGGATCACGGGAGATCGGTTTTTTGGCGACCCCGGGGCCGGTGGGATCCATCAGGATGGGCGTGATCAACATCATGAGATGGTTTTTGGAATTCCGTTTGGACGTGGAGCCAAAGACGTGGCGGATGATGGGAATGCGTCCGAGGACTGGAATCCCGTTCCGGTAATCTTCCGTCCGGGCTGAATCGAGGCCGCTGATGGCCACGGTGAAACCGGATTGGACCTGGACCGGCGCGGTGTAAACGCGGGAACTGGCGATGGGGAAGGGATTTCCCTCGATGATTTTCTCCCCGATGATGTCGGAGATGGTGATGGCCACATTAAGCATGATGTTGCCATCGTCCATCTTTTTGGGGAGAATGTTCACCACCGTTCCGATGGGCAGGTAGTCAACGGCGGTGGTGCTGGTGGCTCCCGCTCCGAGAGAGGTCGAGGAACTGTTGGCGAGAACCGGCTGGTTGACCACGCTGCGGAAGACCACTTCGCGGTTGTTCAACGTCAGCATCCGGGGATAGGACGTGGTCTTGGTGTTGCGATCCTCAAAGAGCGCCCGCAGCTTGACCTTGATCTCATCATAGCTGAGGATCGCCGCTGGCAGGGTGAAGCTGTTTTGAATGTCGGTGAGATCGACCGCATGGGGAGGAATGTTTGCCTGCACGCCCCATCCACCGCCGAAGGTCTGCGACCAATCGATGCCGAATTCGCGACTCGGATCCTTGCTGGTTTCGATGAATTTGATCTCCACCGCGATCAGGGTCTGGGGTTTGTCTGCGGAGGCGAGATAGCCTTCGATCCATTGGTGCTGTTGCCGGGTCGCCACGACGTAGAGCGTGTTTGAGTCGCTGTTCCAGATCACCTTGGCCCGGTTCGAATCGTCGACCGGCTTGCCTTTTGCATCAACGGGGCGCTGGCCCTGCACCAGCACATCGGGCCGGCCGGGGAGATTGCGCGCCGAAAGGTCCGACATGGTGTCCACTGAAATCATGGGAGCGATGGTGGCCAGCGCACCATTGGTGGGCAGGTCGAGCACGGCTTTGATGTCGTCGAGGAGACGGCTTGGTTCGATCTTGAAGGTTTCCTGGGCGCCTTGAAGATTGAGTCCAGCGCCGGAGGAATTGCCACCACCGGATGAGCCGCCGGCGATGCCCATGCCACTGCCGCCATTGGTTTTGGTGACCGTTTCCTGGGTGTTGTAGTTGATTTGGTAGACGCGGCCGACGAGTTCAGTGTCATTGGCGGGTCGCAGGTACCACATGCCATTTTCAAAAATGAGGGAAATCCCGTTGGCTTTGGCCAGGGTTTCCATCGCTGTGAAAGGGCTCGCTTTGATGGAGAATGTGACCAGTCGTTCCGCTTCGGGGGTGCCGTCCGGCAGACCGAAGAAAGACAGACCGGCGTCACTCGCCATGACGCGGAGCACGTCGGCTAGGATGGCACCCTGATAATCGTAATCACGGGGCATGGAGCCGCGCAACCGGGCCGCCACCGCTTCATAGGCGGGGGAGTTTTGGAGCGCAAGCTGGGATTGTGCCTGGGCAGACATAGCAGCCAAGCTGATTGCAAGGATATTGCAGAAGTAGCGTTTCATGGATTTTTCAAGCTTCCTTAAAATTAACCATAAAAACCATAACTGTCAAAATAAAACTGCATTCTTTTTGTCTTGAAATTATGGATAGTGGTAAATTTTAGATCCGTGGAGGCTTCGGTGCTGAAAAAAAATGAGATGAGAGATCCAAGAATCGCTTTACGCAATGTGGTTTTGTGATTACAGTTCTTATAGAAAATTTAAAAAAACCAGTTTTAATGAAATTTCATCATTCTCCAGTCTCCCCCGGATTTTCTTTGGTGGAAATTCTCAGTGTGGTTTCAGTGGTTGGGATCATGGCTGCCGTTGGGATTGCCGCTTATACAGGCGCCTTTTCCGGCGTGAAGAACGCGAAGTTGGACCATGATGTCCAAACCATGAACCAAGCCGTGGTGATGTATCTGGGATCGGGCGGCAATCTCGACGGTCTGACCACCCCCGAGGAAGTGCTGGCGAAGTTGAAAACGATTCGCTCCCGGGCCAATGCCAAAACCTATGTGGGCGCGGGAACCGGAAAATTGGTGGACCCCAGGGTCGTGGGCCTCTTGCAATCAGACGCCGAAGCATCCGGGAACACCCCTCGTGCGGTCTGGGACCCGACCGCCAAGCGTTTCCAGGTGGTGTATTCCGGAACCGGTGGGGTGAAGGACTTCATCCTGGATGAAAGTATTGCGGAAACTGCCGCCACCGTGGAGAACCGTGAGGATGCCGGCATGGAATACAAAGCAAGCGATGGTTGGGTCTGGGACGGTAAGACCAACTGGCAGACTCTGGCCAAGCAAAGCCCGAGCCGGATATCCACCACGCAGTATCCTGACGGGTGGGTGCCACCAGTGGAGACGGTGGATCCGGGTGGCACTGGTTCCGGCGGAGGTTCCGGAGGCGGGGGAGGCACCACGGTGCCACCGACAGATCCGCCAACTCCGAACATTCCCCGCCTGAACCCACCCACCATCGCTCCCGGGCAGACCCTGCTTCCTATCGAGCAGTTTCCCCTCGAGGTGTCTCTTGGTGCGTTGCCATCCCAGTCTCTTGGGGTGGCCCAGTACCGCCTGGGAGCCGGCAATTGGGTGAACTATGCCGGCCCCTTCACCGTTCCTCCAGCCACCACGGTGTATTACAAATCCGTGACCCTCGACCCTGAGCAGGCATTGGACAGCGTCACCTACTCCCAAACCTTCTATGGAACCCAGGGGTCTTTCTCCGGAGCGACCGATCTGTCCGTCCAAGGAGTCAATGGAGGCGCGAACCTCGAATACAATGTCTCAGACTCGGGCGACTCCGTGGCGCTGACCCATGGCAATCCGAAGCAGGATCTCGGTGGTGAGATCGTCGATTCCGGAGAAGCCAACACCTTGCGTCTCAGCCAGGGGAGTTTTTCCAATGCGCCCTTGGGCAGCACCTTTCAACTGGCTGACATGCAGGTCCACAACGGAACCACCTTCAACGATTCCCATGCCACTCAGGCTCAAGTCTCCATGGTCTTCACGATTCCTTCGTTGGGAGTCAATCAAACGGTGACGTTCCAACTCAGGTTTGTAAACACGGAGAACAGCGAGGACAGGGCGGCCAGTGCGGATTATGTGGTGTTTTCGGACATGCCCAAGACCATCCCCTTCAGAGGCAACGATGGAACCTCATACCAATTGCACCTGAACCTCCAGAGTACCAACACCTCCAATGGCTACATTTCAGGAGTCAATGAATTCCATGTTTATGAGGGGGCCACGGCGTTGGGGGCGGTGATGGGAACGATCACGAATTGACGATTCCAATTTCTCTCGAAGCACAGCGAGAGAAGAAAGGTCCGCGACTGTAAAACGGTTGCGGACCTTTTGTTTTTCAAAGTCCGTAAAATCCACAAAAGTTATAATAAATAGTTGATGGAATCCGAAATTGTGCTATAATTTCCATATATTTGGGAAATCT
>JADZAX010000609.1 GCA_020852405.1 Verrucomicrobiales bacterium | reverse complement strand
CATGTCCGGTGGCTGGAAAATCCAGTTGCTAAAATTGCCATACCTGCTAAGCGTTATTATCACTCTGTGGGGGAGCTTGATCATTACTTATCTCCCCCCTCATGCCCCATTACCTGCTGTTTGTCGAAATGATTGGTGACCGCCTCCGCGGGACCTTTCCCGATGTCCCGGGCTGCGAGGTGACAGCCACCACTCTGGCCGGACTGCGCCAGATGGCCAAATCCGCGCTTCGGGACACCCTGGACGGAGCCGATGAATTGACCTTTGCCCGCACCATCCAACAAATTTCGCGAGATCCGGCAACTCGTCTGGAGCAACCTCTGGGAATGATTTCGGTGAGCTACAATCCTCAGGAGATCAAAGCGGATCTTTGACCACGGGAAAAGCCTGCCGTTCTCGCCATGCGCGATGACGCCTGCCATTTTTTCTGCCTGAGGACGGCATTATGAGGCATTTTGTCTCCGATGTTCCTTCGTTGTCTTCTGATTCTCTGGACCTGCCATCTTTTCGCGGGAAGGTGCCGCGCCAGCGCGCCGGGGGAAGACATCCTGCTGCTGTTCCAAAGGCATTGCCTGGAATGCCATGGTCCGACCAAGCAGAAAGGAGGCCTGCGTCTGGACAACCGGGAAGGTGTCTTCGCCGATCCGGCAACCGTGGTTCCCGGAAATCCGGGGGCGAGCGAACTGTACCGCCGCGTCACCCTGCCCCGGACCCACGACGAGATCATGCCCAACCGGGGGGAACCGCTGTCGCGGTCGGAAACCACCCGCCTCCGGACCTGGATTGAGGTAGGAGCCCCCTGGCCCGACAATGCTGGAAAGCTCACGCACTGGGCCTATGTCCCCCCGGTGCGGCCACCAGTGCCCCGGAGCGATCCCGGACTCTCTCCGGTCGACGCCTTTGTGCAGGACCGGCTCCGCCAGGAGAAAGTACTTCCCTCCCCCGAGGCGGACCGCCCCACCCTGATCCGACGGGTCACCCTGGACCTGACCGGACTGCCCCCGACGCCCGCCGAAGTGGCCGATTTTGTCGCCGACGACACTCCGGGAGCCTGGGAACGGGTGGTCAATCGCCTTCTCCAATCCCCCCAATTCGGAGTTCGCTGGGCCCGGCCATGGTTGGACTATGCGCGCTATGCGGACTCCCATGGCTTCCAGCGCGATGACCTGCGGGATCTCTGGCCATACCGGGATTGGGTCGTCGCAGCGCTGAATGCGGATCTGCCGTTTGATCAATTCACCATCGAGCAGATCGCGGGAGATCTCCTCCCGGGAGCCACCGAAGCGCAGAAAATCGCCACCGGCTTCAACCGCAGTGCCCCCACCAACGTTGAAGCTGGCAGCGACCCGGAGGAAACTCGGGTCAACCAGGTGCTCGACCGGGTCAACACCGTGGGCATGATCTGGCTCGGCACCACTCTGGAGTGCGCTCAGTGTCATGATCACAAATACGATCCGATCACGATGCGGGACTACTACGGCCTCTTCGCGTTTTTCAACCACACGGAATTGGAAGCCGACCGGGCGAATCCCAAGACCCCTGGATCGATCCGGTTTCTCGGACCGGAAATGCCTTTGCACGATCCCGTTCTGGAGCGCCAGCGGGCCGGTTTGGAAACGGAGAAAGCGCGTTTGACCCGGCAGCTGAATGCCGAGATTCCCCCCGCCGAAGGGCAGGATACCTGGGAGCACTCCCTCAAGGAATCGATCGATGCCAATCCGTCTGAGGAAGTTCTGGAGATCGTCGATTTCTTCTCGGAAGGAGGAGCCCAACACACCCTCTTGCCCGATGGTTCGGTCCTGCTTGGCGGCTCTCCGGCCCCCAAGGAGGACGTCTATGTCATCACCACCCGCGCCAAGGCCACCAGCATTGTCGGATTCAAACTCGAGGCCCTCACGGACCCCTCGCTCCCCGGCCAAGGGCCCGGACGGGGAGATTCGGAACGCCCCAATTTTGTGCTCAATCAACTCACGGTTTCTGTTGGCCCCAAGGTGCTGACCTTCTCCAACGCCACGGCGTCCTTTTCCCAGGCCAAGTTTCCGGTCACGAATCTGCTCAAACCTGACCTTGGCCCCGGTGAAGGCTGGGCCATCAATCCTCGTTTTCATGAACCTCACTGGGCGATTCTGGAAACCGGCTCCCCGATCCATCCCGACTCCGGAGAACCCATCCGCTTCCGACTGGAACAACGCTTCGGATCGGCCCGGACCATCGGCCGGCTCCGACTCTCGGCGATCACCGGAGCATCGCGCCGGACGAATCTTTCGCCGGAGGTGGTGACCGCCCTGCGGACAGACAAAACACAGCGCAATCCAGCACAAAAAACCCTGCTGGAGGAACTACGACGCCGGGAAAACCCGGCCATCCTCCGCTTGGAGGAGGCCATCACTACCATCGAGAAACGCCTGGCGGCGCTCAAGATTCCGACCACCCTGGTCATGAAAGAGCTTCCCGACCGCCGGAAAACGGCCGTGTTCCAGCGGGGGGATTTCCGCACCCCCGGAGCTGCGGTGGAGCCAGCCACTCCCGCCGTGTTCTCCTCCCTGCGTCCCCGGCAGGAAGGCCATCCGGATCGCCTCGATCTGGCGCGGTGGTTGGTCAGCCGGGACAATCCGCTCGTCGCCCGGGTGGTGGTCAACCGCTGGTGGGCCGAACTGTTTGGGCAGGGACTGGTCACCACCCCGGAGGATTTCGGCATCAAAGGCGAACCCCCAAGCCATCCCGAACTGCTCGACTGGCTGGCCGCGGAGTTCATGGACACGGGATGGTCGATGAAAAAACTGCTCCATACCTTGGTCCTGAGCCGGACCTACCGGCAAAGCTCGCGGCTCACGCCGTCAATGCTGCAACTCGATGACCGCAACCTCCTGCTGGCTCGGGGCCCCCGATTCCGGCTCGACGCCGAAGGCGTCCGCGACAACGCGCTCGCCATTTCCGGGCTGCTCTGTCTCCGCCAGGGAGGCGAGCCGATCCGCCCCTGGCAGCCGGACAACCTCTGGACCAAGGTCGGCGGCGAACGCTATGACTACCGGACCAGCCCCGGCGACGAGGCCTACCGGAGGGGACTTTATGTCGTCTGGAAACGCGGGGCTCCGTATCCCAGCTTTATGAATTTCGACGCCAATGCCCGCCTCGCCTGCCGGGTCAAACGCCCCCGGTCCAACACCCCGCTGCAGGCCTTGACCCTGATGAATGACCCGGTCTATGTCGAGGCCGCCCAGGCCTTCGCCCGGAGGATTCTGCGCGAGTCGGCATCGGAAGATTTCGAGGAACGGGCCGCCACCGGCTTTGCCCTGGCCACCTCCCGACGTCCCGGAACTTCGGAAATGGCAGCCCTGCGGGCGCTTTTCGAGGCCGAGAAAGCGGCCCGTGGAAAGGATCCGACAGGCCTCGGGCTGCTCCTGGCCGACAATCCCCCACCGGAAGGAATTTCCGCCCAAGTTTACGCCGCCTGGATCGCGGTGGCGACGGCTCTCCTCAATCTGGATGAGACCATCAACAAAGGATGACCCGGCAGTGACTAACCAAAGAGCGCTGCCACCGGGCGGCCTTGGTCGGTGATCGGAACCGGCCGTGAACCGTCCATCAGTTCCTTGGTCGGATCGATCCCCAGGGCACAGTGGATCGTGGCGTGGAAATCGGGCAGGCTGACCGGATTCTCCACCGGCTTTTTGGCCAGTTCATCGGTCACTCCATAGGCCCCGCAATGCCGGAGCCCCCCGCCGGCGAGAACCATGGAAAACGCCGTCCCCTGGTGCCCACGTCCGCCCCGCCCATCAAACTCCGGGGGACGGCCGAACTCCGTGCCCACGACGATGAGGGTGCTGTCGAGCAGCTTTTTGGATTCCAGATCCCGGATCAGGGCCGACAACGCGGTGTCCAGCTCCTGAATCAGCAGGTGCTGGTTGTCGATGCCGTCATTGTGGACGTCCCAACCGGTGCCGTTCATGAAATTCAAATTGTGCGAGACCTCGACAAAGCGGACCCCGGACTGGACGAGTCTCCGGGCAAGAAGACAGCGCTGGCCGAACTCCCCGCCGTAATCGGCCCGCAAAGAGGCCGGCTCCCGGGTCAGATCGAAATGTCCCATGAACTTCGGCCCGGCGAGGCGCAAGGCATCCCGCTGGGCGACCTCGTAATCGGACAGCACCGAATCCCGGGGCGCCCGGGCCATCAGGGGCTCGAGGAGCCGCTGCCGCGCCGCCGCCCGTTCCTCCGGGACATGCGCGGGCCGGGAAAATCCTGAAGGGCCGGTCGCGGTGTCCACGAGGTAAATGTAACCGTTCTTGGTCCCGAGAAAGCCAGGCCCCCGGCTCACATTCGGATAGCCGATGAGAATGTAGGGTGGCACCGATTCGTCAGCCGCCCCGCGCTCGTGGGCGATGATCGATCCGATGGAGGGATAAACCACGTTGCCGCTGATCATCCGCCCGGTGTGCACCAGGTTGGTCGCAAACGCGTGCTCATCGATGACGTGGTGGTTCACGGTCCGCATCACCGTGAGACGCTCAGCGACCTGGGCCGTCCGGCCAAGATGCTCGGTGAACCGAACCCCGGGCACCGCGGTGTCGACGCTGCCGTAGATCGATCCGGGGATTTTCTTGGCGGCCTTGTTCTCTCCTTTGACCTTGGTATCGAAGGTGTCGATGTGACTCATGCCCCCGCCCAGCCAGATGAAAATGCAGTGTTCCGCCTTGCCCTTGGGGAGCGACGGGGCAGCCTGGACCCCGCCCAGCGCGGCGGCGATCGGGGTCAGGGCGGCGGCTTTGACAAAGGTGCGGCGTTTCATGGCAACTGAGGAGTGGAACGGAGGAAGTCGTTGTCCTGCTTCACCATCGCATCATGCCAAATTCGGCGCCATTCCGCAATCCCGTAGTGAAACGAGGCCTTCCGTTCTGTCCTAAAAAAAACCATGCGTCTCCCCTCCCCCATTTCGACAAACCCTGGCACCGTTGACGAACCGGAGCGGGATGGCACATTGACAGGTCGCGTTCTCTCACAACCACTTCACGAGTTCCTTCCCCATGCCAACCTCGCCGTTTTTCCATCTCTGGCCCGGGAAGTTCTCAGCCCGGGCGGCCGCCCTCGTTACGGTAGGGATCCTGCTGCTTGCGCCGGGGGTCGCTCCGGCCCAGCAGCGAGCCATCAGACCCGACCTGAAAGACCTAGCCTACGGCACGGAGTCCCCCGGCTCCCAGGCCTTGGATGTCTACTTTGCCAAGGGCTCCCCTCAGCAAAACCCGCACAGCAAACCCGCCGTGGTCTACCTCCACGGAGGCGGCTGGCGCGCCGGCAGCAAAGACCCGATCCCGAGGTTTCTCCAACTGGGCCTGGAGCAGGGACTCGTCCACGTCATCGCCGTCGAATACCGCTTCACCACCATCGCGCCCCATCCGGCCCAGGCTCACGACTGCGTCCGAGCCATCCAATTCGTCCGCGCCCATGCCGGGGAGTGGCGCCTTGATCCGGCCCGCATTGCCGTCACCGGGGGTTCGGCGGGCGCGCACCTGTCTCTCTGGGTCGGTCTGCACGATGACCTCGCCCAGCCACAGTCCGATGACCCCATCCGGCGACAATCGTCCCGGGTGGCTCTGATTCTGGCCTTTGCCGGCCCCACCGACTGGCGCCTGCTCTCGACCTTGGAGCACCGTCATCCCGCCTACCGTCAGATCCTCGGCTACGAACCCGGCACGCCGGCCAGTGCCCTGGACCCCGACAAGACGAAGGATGTCTCCCCTGTTTCGTTCGTCTCCGCCGATGACCCGCCGGTCTATCTCTTTCACGGCGAAGCGGACGATGTCGTTCCGATCCAGCACGCCCAAGTGATGGAACAACAACTCAAACAGGCCGGCGTGAAATATGAACTTCTCACGCTCCCCGGAGCCGGGCACGAAGTGGCGGGTGCGGCAGCCCCCATCCTGTCCAGTCGGGCCCTGCACATTATCAGGGAGCAGTTCCACCTTCCGGAGCCCTGACCATCCTTTTCGAGCCAAGCAGCCCGGAAGGCCGAAACTGAGAGCCTGTGGGGGGATGCCGAATGGTCACCGGTTCCCCATGGGTTGCCCATTGATGCCGGCATCCGGCAATGTCAGACCAGAGTGTGCCTCCGTAGCTGCGAATCCAACAGCGACACATCCAAAAATCACCTCGCCTTTCCGAGTAAAATTGGATATGATTTCGAGAGTTTGGCTAGAATCGATTCCTCATCAGCAGCGTGGACACCGGAACGGGGGCATTTCCGGGGACGGGCGTGCGTGGATCGTACCACATCCGCCCCGATATTTTATAAAACCCATAAAGCATGTGACTTTGCCGCTTTGGATCGTACCCGGCAAAGAAGATCATATCCCTTCACCGTCAATCACCCTCACCAACATGGACGATTGCCTTCTGGGGTGATCGTACACCAGATTGGGCTATAATATCCAACT
>JADZAX010000608.1 GCA_020852405.1 Verrucomicrobiales bacterium | reverse complement strand
ACGGGAAATAGCGGGTGGGGCCACTCACCGACCTGGAGCGGGTCGTCACCGGGTCCTTTGAGTCATAAAGAGCCCTGCTCAGTTTGCTTAGAAACCCAGCCACCAGGGTGTCCATTCCTTTCGGGGTGGATCTGCCATAGCTGGAGTCGATAAAGGACTGAAACTTCGGCACCTCGATGACAAAGGCATCGATTTTCGTTCTTCCTTTGGGAAATTCATCGGAAACCAATCCGAGTGCGCAGGCAGAATTGTCAACGACATCGACCCTTTTGAATAAGCCGACGTATTTTGAATCCTCTTCTCCTTTCAGCCCCTGTATCCCTTCCAGCAATCCGCCGGTCCCGGTCAGGGATGGATCCCAGAACCATTGACGGAAGAGCTGCGCCCCTTCCCTGATGGGAGAAGGGTTCGTCGCATTTTCCATGGAAGACCTGAACCCCTCGGCCAGTGATTTAGGGAGCGATCCCCCTGCGGCAAGCGGGAGGGAAATCTTCACCTCCGCCGGCCCGCCCTCGCGCTTGGCAGAAAGGGAAAGGCCTCCCCATGGGGCATCTAGCGGCAGATATTCGGCCGGATTGAGTTCATCCTGCCCGCTCAAAATGATCGATTCTGCCTGGTAGAGGCCCGGCAGGATGCTAAACATTCTCACTCTGCCCTCTTCCCAGAGGGCAAAGGGCTTCGAGGACGGGCTACCAAAACGGGTTGCTTCCCTGGAAAACGAGCCCACGGATCTCCCCTTTGCCACAAGGGAAGACCCATTTCTGGTGACTGCGCCGGCGGACTTCAGCCAATCCTTGAAAGCGGCAAGCGGGAGCCACAATTGTCCGTGGCTGAAAACCGCCTTTTCAAAGGGCACTTCGATTTCGCCACCTCGGGTGTTGCCAAAAGCTTTCGGCGCGGCAAACATCTTTTCCGAGTCCGGCTTTTCGATCAAAAGACTGGTCACCTCCATCGCTCCTGAAGGGCCTGCGGGCGAAGAGGCTTTTCCGGGGAAGGAAGGGGACGAGGGAGGACCGGGCTTTGCCACCGGAACTATCGACGGTGGCCGCGGGACCGGTGCGGCAACGACGGCGGCCGGCTCCCTGGATGGCATCGAAGACTTGCCCTCAAGGGTGTTCCGCAGGTCCGGAAACATCTCTGCCGCATGATTTTCCTTCACCAACTGCTGCAAGGCGACCCGGCTTTCCGCCGAAGGATCGCGGCCGTAATCCCCGACCCAGGATCGGGCCCGGGCGATGACCGCTTCGTTGGCATTTCTGGCTTCCTCCACCACTCCAAGGTTTTGACAAATCCCCCCGATGCTCTGACTGCTTTGCCAGCCCGCCAACCACCGGGAGACAGCGGCCAAATCCACCGGCGCGGATCCGGAGGGACGTCCCTGCAAGGGGGAGAATCCCCCCATCCATTGCCGGAGGGCCGCGAGATCCGGATCATTGCGGGTGAGCGGAGCGCCCAGACCCGGCAGAGACTCACTGGGCTTGGAGAGCGCGACGGCCTGCAGATGCTCCTTGAGGAGTCTTCTTTCGGCCAACACTTGGTCCATTTCATCGAGAGTGGCGTCGTCTAGCTCTTCCTGCTTCGCTCCCCAGACACGGGCTTCTGCCCTCTCGTAATCCCCTCGGCGAAGATCTTCTTGGATTCCGGTGATCAGTTGGGCGTGGTCGCGCTTGCGTGCTTCTTGCTGATTGCGCCACCCTTGGAACACGATCACGCTGAGCACCAGAAGGGGGATCGTCCCCGCCGAAACTTTAAGAAGCGCCGAGGAGGTCGGAGTTTTCTTGGGACGGGAATGCCGCGGCCGGGGCAAGTGCGGCTGGTCGGACGACCCGCTGCCACCGAGAGCGCCCCACCCTGGTTCCAGGACCGGAATCGGGGGCGGCGTTTTGCCGGTATATTCGGGCAGGTCCGGCACAAAACGCTCCTCGAAGGCAGGACTGGAACCACTTTCCACGCCGGGTGTCGGCTCCAGTTCCACCTCCATTTCGGTCGCCAGATCTTTGCCCCAGTGCGTCACCAAAGCCGCATCCCCAGGTCCGAGCCGTGACCGGATTTCCTCCAAGGGCACGCCCAGTCCCGCCGTGGTGTTCAGCAGCAAGGCGGCGAGAGCGGGAGCGTCCCCGGGATCGCATTCCGACAGGCACCGCGCCACCCACGCCGGCAGGAGTCCGTGCCGGAGTTCCGCCACCCGGTCCCGCCATGCTTCCGGGGGCTCTTCCAACAAGGCCAAAGCTTCCGCCGCCGCCAAGGCTCGCGCGAGGTTCTCTCCGCAGGCTTCCTCGTCGCCCTGGTCCCGCGCCGCGCGCGCTTCCGCCAAGGCCTCCCCATAGCCGGCTCGCGCTTCTCCGGGAAGCTCCCGCGCCAGTTTCAATGATTCGGCCAACCGCGGCCAACCCGCCAACCGCCGGAACGCCGCCCCGGCTTCATCGGTCCAATCACGACTCTCCGGATCGTCTTCCAGTTCCCCTTCGGAACGCAAGGTCACACCGCTGGCCGGTAGTCCCTGGGTGACACACCAGGCATCCCACGAAGCGATCCGTTCCGCTCCGAGCCCGTCCAGACAACGCCCCATCAAGGGCACCGAGGGCGGGCGCAGCAGGATTTCCACCGCTTCGCCGGCTTCGCCACTTCGGGCTGCGGTTTCGGCTTCGGCGAGACGCGCCTCCAATTCCCGTCCCAACGCCCGGAACCGCAGGGCATCGGCGGCCGCGGCCTGGTCGGCCTTGGCCAGCCCTCCCCATTCCGGTCGTCCCGCCACCGCGCCCGCCAGGTCATCCACATGGGACAACACCAGCCGCAGATCGAGTCCGTCGATGGTGGGGAGCGGGTTCATGGGTTTGGTTTGAAGGAAGACCTGGGCATTTCAGGGGTTTCGATGGTGTCAGGGAATCCTCAAAACCCTGGCAGGTTCAACTTTACCTTTACGTCTGTCAGGTCGCCATTTGCGATGGCCTCCAGTTTTTTCGCCTTTTCATCCTTGGCTTTTTGTTCCTTTTCCCCGGACCCGATCGCTTCCGCCAGGGCCTTCTCAAACCGTTCTTTGGCGGGAGCTTTTCCTGCCGGAAAAAGCGTGTCGGCCCACTCCAGAAATGCCGCAATCTGGGGCAGATCCTTGCCCAGTTCACGGAAGCGCCTGTTCAAAATTTGATGATTCGAATAGGGAAGGTTGGTTATCGGATCTTGCGTCACCGAATAGTCGGTCGGCTTGAACCCTGTCGCTTTTCCCGCGGCAATCACTTCGAAGTCCTTCACGAGTTCCTTCAAATTCTGACGTTTGCCCATTGATCCGAGGATCACATTCCGATCCCAAGGAAAGTATTGGTTTGGAAACTTGGATTCGGGCCCGATTTTGAGTATTTCCCAAGACAATAGCTTCCCACTAGAGGCATCGAGGTTTTGGCTCAGTTCACTGAGAAACTGGGCCGTGATCGCTGTTAGGGTGATCGTATTGCCAGAATGGTAGGGGGATCCAATGAAGTCGGGAAAACCTCTTACCTTGATTACGAAAGAATCAATTTTGGTCCGCCCCGCTGGGCTATCGGGCGGCGTTGCCCCTAAAGGACAAGGGATGTTGCTGTAGCCAAGCAATTCTTTATCATTGTAATGGGGAACTTTCCGCAAGCCCTTGACCCCCTCCAGGAGACCACCTTTACCCGTCAGCGGAGGATCCCAGAACCAGCGCTTGAATGATTCCGCTGGCGCCTTGATTACAGCCTCATCACCGGATGCTGGACTGGCGAGTTTCTGAAAGGCGGTCGCGATTGCCGCTCCCAAAGCAATGCCTTCGGGAAGGGGCAGGTCAATGTCAACAACCGGATTTCCTTTTCCGTAGGTAGCCGCCACAAGAGCCCACTTAGTGGGCGCTTCCTCGACGGGAATCAAATCAGCCACTTGATTCTCGGTGGCGAGAAAGTCTGTAGCCGCAACATAGTCTAGGGGGTCGGCATTGCTCGACCCAGGAAATTGAAGCACTCTGAGACGCCCGCCTTCCAGAATTACCAAAGGCTGGCTGTCATTTGGCTTAAAGGACGAACCATAGGAAGAAACCTCCCCGAGCGGCTTGGCAAGGTCGCCCTCAATTCTGACAGTGCTCTTGCTGATGATCATGGGGCGAGCCGCCGCCATTGCGGCGTTCAGATCACCCGCCAAGAGATGAATTTTCCCGTTCCATAGCTTGGCGTTTTCCCAAGGAAGACTCATCAGGGCACATCGGGCAGTCTCCCGAGGTTCATTTGACGGCAGTTTGAAATACCCAACACCATCGGGTCGCTCTATCGTGATTCCTGTGATTTCGTGAATCGTTTTAGTGATGGCTTTGTGCACTAGGGTTGCCTTTGAGGGCTCCTCATGTTTCTCCTGCAAGTCTACCATCTCAAGCTTCTCCAGCACCACCTTCTCTAGCCCGGGAAACAACTCCTTCGCGCCCGGAGCCTTCAGCAGAATTCTCAGATCGGCAAAGGTTTGATCACTCCCGATCGCCACATAATGATCAACCCAGGCCCGGGCGCGCTGCGTGATGGAATGGTCCGCCGCAGCCCATTCCGAGTCCATCCCCAGTCTTTCGAAAACCCGCCGCCTAAACGTCGGCGGGAGGGAGGAAACCTCTCGGTCATGAAGCCAGCGCCGAATTTGAGCCACTCCGGCATCGGAGAATCCCGTGGGTCGACTCTTCAGGCGTTCAAAAATCTGAACCTGTTCCCACGCGGCGATCAGCAAGCGATGGCCACGCCCCCCCGCACTCTCCGCGTCCAGCGAGGGCAATTCCGATTCCGAAGCGGTCTGCGCCACCTCCTCGAGATAGGCCCGGAGCCGGCTTCGCGCATTCAAGACCTCCACCACTTTCTCCAGCCTCGGTTCGGTCTCGCCTTCCGTGAAGGCTTCTTCCAGTCGGGCTTCCACCAGATCGAAATCTCCCCGATCCAGGTCGGAGTATATCTCCGCGATACGCTGTTCCGATTCCCGGCTTTTCGCCGCGCGCGCCAAGGCGATGAAAGTGATCGAAATCACGATGAGGAAGACCACCGCGGAGGCCGCCCAGAGCCTGACAGGCCACAACCGCTGCCGACTCCGGGCGGGGCGTTTTAGACCCGACAAGGAATTCTTTGCGAGGCGAAGGCCCACAATCGGCATACCTTCCTCGTAGGCAGTCGCTTCGGGAAGAGGAGGAGGCTGCACCGGGGAACGCGCCGAAGAAGCGGTAGAGGGTGAACCCATGGGCTCGGTCAGGGGCACCGTTCCTGATGGGGTGTCTTCGGTCGAGGCCGGAGGGCCATGTCCGCCCACTTCAACCTCCACCTCCGTCGAGAGACACTCCTGCCAATCTCGAACCAACAGGGCATCACTCGGTCCCAAGCGTCCTTTGACTTCAGCCACCGGAACCCCGTGACTCAGGGCGGTGCTCAACAGGGCCTCAGCAAGAGCGGGAGCGTCCCCGGGATCGCATTCCGACAGGCACCGTGCCACCCACGCCGGCAGGAGTCCGTGCCGGAGTTCCGCCACCCGGTCCCGCCATGCTTCCGGGGGCTCTTCCAACAAGGCCAAAGCTTCCGCCGCCGCCAAGGCCCGCGCGAGGTTCTCTCCGCAGGCTTCCTCGTCGCCCCGGTCCCGCGCCGCGCGCGCTT
>JADZAX010000607.1 GCA_020852405.1 Verrucomicrobiales bacterium | reverse complement strand
CTGCCTCCAGTGTCAGGGGGGAGGAGGCAAGATTGCGGCTTTTACGCAGGGATCGGGTGTCGATGGTCTCGGCGAGACAGAGGCTGCGGACCCGGATCTGTTGACGATTTTCTGGAGAAAATGCTTCCAAGCGGCAGAGGATCAAAGGGGCATCGATCCGGAGAAAATGGTGCGCAGGGACGGGATCGAACCGCCGACCAACTGAGTGTAAATCAGCCGCTCTACCGCTGAGCTACCCACGCAAACTAGTAAGGGAACTTAATCCCGGTGGGAGCCTGGTCAAATGGCAAAACTGAGATCCAAGGAGACTGTCACTCCCGCAGGGGCGGACCTGCCACAGGATTGAGGAGCGGTTGCAGGCCGGAAATGCGGCATTCGAGGACATCGCCCGGAGCCAGGACCACCGCGCCGGGTGTCCCTGTGAGGATGACATCCCCCGGGAGCAGGGTCATGATCCGGCTGTGATAGCTGACCAGAAACGCCGGTGAAAAGGTCATCGCAGAAAGGGTGTTTTCCCGGATCACTTCCCCATTGAGCACTGTCGCCACCGTGGTCCTTCCGAGATCGGGGAACTCATCCGGGGTCACCAGTTCCGGCCCCAGACTGAGGAAGGTGTCGAAACTTTTGGCCTGGGTGAGGTTCCTCGGATTCCGGCGCAGGATGTCCTCGGCCGTCATGTCCAAGGCGGAAGTGAAACCCGCCACCACCGAGAGCCAGTCTGCTTCCGGGACGTTGCGGCATTCCCGGCCGATCACGATGGCCAGTTCCGCCTCACCGGTGACCCGCTGGGTCATCGCCGGATTCGGGAGCTGGATGGCTTCACCGGGAGCGATCAGGGTGGTGTCCGGCTTCATGAAACTGGCCGGTTCCCGTGACGGGGTTGCTTCATTGAGATCTCCGGCATGGTCAGGGTAATTCAGGCCAATGCCCCAGATCTTTCGCGGATGGGGCAGAAGCTTGCCATGTGTCGAGCGGTTCCAGTGGACCGAAGCCTCGGGCACCCGGGAAAGCCGTTCCTCTCCCTCCCGGGCATGCCAGGCGAGCAGGTCGTCCAGTTGCCCTTCCGTCAGAAGTCCATCCAGTTGGTTCAGGAAAAAGGTGCCGAAGACCGCATTGACATGCCTCACCGGGATGAGGTGACGGTCATGGACGTGGCACAATTCATCATCGCCATAGTTGTCTCGCAGGGTGCCAAGTCTCATGAGGCGGGTTATTCTCCTTTGAGGTAAGCCACCACGTCGGCGACATCCTGAGCGGTCAGGCCGAGCTGCGCGGCACTGAGCATCAGGGAGCGTCCCAGAGGCTTTTTCGACGCCAGTTTCTCCTTCGGGACCAGCTGGGTCAGACCGCCCATGCTGGCGACGATGAGCGGGTCGTTTTCCTTGTAGACCAGACCGTGGATCGTCTTGCCGTCCTTGGTTTTGATCTCCATGGCCTCATAGCCATGCGAAATGTCCGCGCTCGGATCGACCAGTGAACGCACCAGCACCTCGTGGGTCTGGGTTTTTCCAAAATCCGCCAGGCCGGGGCCGACTTCCGCCCCCGTGCCATCAATCAGGTGGCACATGATGCAGCGCTGCGCGGTGGTTTTTCCCTTGGTGGAGTCGCCCTTCAGTTTGAGGATTTCCTCCACCGGAGGCAGGGTCGTCGGGGCGGTAGTTGGGTCCGGAGTGATCACTTCCTGCAGCACGATTTTGGCTGGATCGTAGATCCCGCGGCGCTCCAATTCCGGCATCAGATCATAAGACTGCCAGTCATTGCCGGCGCGGTTGAGCAGCCACCAGATGGCCTGGCTTTTCACCGGCCCGTCCAGCTGGGCAATCTCGAGCATCGCTTCGGAGGCGGATCGCGTTTGGATGAATGCGAGCGCATCAGTCGCCAGCCTGCGCTCTTCCACCGGCACCGAAGCGGAAAGCGCCCGGATTTTCAAAGGCTCCACCGCCTCGTGCGGGTGGAGGCGCCAGGCGATGCGGGCGAACGCCGGGGACCACCGTGTGGGATCCTCTGTGGTGAGGGTGTGCTTCAGAGCCTGATAAATCTCCGATTCTTTTCCCGTGGCACCCGTTCCGAGGGCTTCCAGATAGGTGCGGTCTTTGCCATCATAGCTTTTCCCAATCTCAACGAGAATGTCCCGGGCCACTTCCACTGATTGGTCCCGCATGGAGAGAGCCACCTCCCGGCGCACGGCGGGATCCTTGTCTCCCACCAGACGCACCGCCAACGCGAGAAAGTCTCCTCCGGCAAAACGTGCGGCCCGGTAAGCCGCCACCCGGAGACGCGGATCGCTGTAGCTTTCCGGATCTCCCGCGCGGCGGGGACCGGAAATGCCCAGTTGGTAGAGCAAGAAAATGGCGCGCGCTTGGATATGGGGATTTGGATCATCGAGCAGAGCGGCGACCGGCTCCAAGGAAGCCCGGCCTTTGGCGTTCAATGCTTCAAAGCCCGCCTGTCGCACGTTCACGGCGGGGGACTTCAGCGCCGCGATCTGCCCTTCCACGGTGGCCAGATCGATCTTGGGAACCTCAGGTTTGAAGCCTTTCGGGGCAATGCGGTAAATCGCTCCGGAGCAGGGGCCGTCCAAATCCTGGTGACCACCCACGCGACCGTCATACCAGTCCGAGACATACAGGACCCCATCCGGTCCGACGACTACGTCCGAGGGACGGAACTGCGTGCGGGTGTCCGCATTCACCGTGGCATTCCCTCCGATGAAGTCGGAACCAGCACATTTGCCTTCCTGGTTCGAGGTCATGAAGTTTTTCCGTTCCAGTTTGAAACCCGCACCTTCCAGCACTGGTTGGTAGGAGAAAACCACGTTCCTTCCGGCTTCGCAGGCGAAGAAGGTGCCCTCCCATCCAGTTCCCAAAGATCCGTTTTCATACCAGGTGTTTCCAGTGGGGGAGCCCCCGCCATAGACGTCACCTGCCGGCATCGTACCCGGATCTTCCTGGCGCCACTCGGCCACTGCGGTGGTCTGTCCGGGACGGCGGTCGGCCTGCCAGGTGCGTTTGCCATCTGTCGAGGCGAACCCGGCATTTCCATACTCCAGGACATAGCTGACACGGCAGGCGGGCGGGTCGTCGTTGTCGTTCTGGAACAGGTCGCCGAAGGAATTGATGGATTGTTCGTAGCTGTTGCGGAAGTTGTGTCCGATGATTTCGGCATTCGTCCCGTCGGGCATCATCCGGACGGAGAATCCCCCGACATAGACATGGCCGTCATCACTGGTCTGACCAGCGACCTGGGCAGCATCGAAGGGGAATTGGAACGGTCCGATGGCCTTGGGTTGGTAGGGACCCGCAATGCGGTAGGTGCGGCCCGATTTGTCGGTGAACATCCCGCCGGTGTTGCCGGAATTGAAGTACCAGCGGCCGTCCGGTCCATGCGTCACCGAGTGCAGCGAATGATCGTGGTTTTTGCCGGAAAAACCGGTCAGGAGAACTTCCCGCTGGTCCACCGCTGGATCAAAAACCAGATCTCGGTTCACATCGGTATAGACGATGAGATCCGGCGGTTGGGAAACGACGACTTTGTTGTCGAAAACGGCCACCCCGAGGGGGGCAATGAGGGCTTCTTCTTGGACGAAGGTGTGGCTGGACTCGGCCCGGCCATCGCCATCTTTGTCCTCAAGCACCACGATGCGGTCTCCCTCTGGACGTCTTGCATGGTGGCTGCGGTAGCGCACGCCTTCAGCCACCCAGATTCGTCCGGCGGCATCAACATCGATGTTGGTGGGGTTGTAGAGCAGAGGGGAGGACGCCCAGAGGGTCACTTCCAACCCTTCGGGAACGGTGAAGAGATCCAACGGAACGGTAGAATGGGAGTCCGCGGGGGGGGGGAACGGAATCGCTGGCTGGGCATCGGCCGCTGCTTTGGCGGCGATCCGCTCCTGTTGTTTTTTGGTTTTGGCTTTCTTCTCCGGGGCGTCTTGGGCCAAGATCCCCGTCACGGCGAGACAGGTCCCCAGCAAAACAGAAACAGCAGTTCGGGAGGGAAAGCAGATGGAGGGAAGAAATCGGGCCATCAGGGAAACTAGGCCATATCCCCCCTTTCGCCAAGACTTGATTGCGGGCCTCTGGGGTGCCGGAGGCCCGGGGACAGTCATGACTTTTTGAGCAAATCCCGGATTTCCGTGAGCAGGACCACCTCCGCGGAGGGAACGGTTGGGGCGGCGGCCTCTGCTTTGGCAATCTTTGCTTTGGCTTTGTTGAAAGCCTTGACCACCATGAACAGCACAAAGGCCAGGATCATAAAATTGATCAACACGGTCAGAAAGTTGCCGTAGCCAAAGTAGGGCTCGCCCGAAGCGATGACTTTTCCCGCGCCTTCTTGGGCCAGCAATTCTTTCCCGGCGTCGCTGAGGGGGATGATGAGCTTGCTGAAATCCACCTTCACCAGCGCGCCGATCGGCGCCATGATGACATCTTTCACCAGGGAATTGACCACGCCACCGAAGGCGCCGCCAATGATCACGCCGATGGCGAGGTCAACCATGTTGCCTTTGAGGGCGAAACTTTTGAATTCATCTATCACTTTCATAGGGTTCGTTTTCGGTGGGGTTGCCGGTCTTGAAAAATCTCCGGTTCACCTGGGTAGACGAACGTCAGGGTCAATTGGCCACAATATTGATCAAACGACCCGGCACGAGGATGATTTTTCTGATGGTCTGCCCCTCGGTGTGCTCCCGGACTTTGTCCAATGCCAACGCCCGGCTTTCTATTTCCGCGTTCTCCGCGGTGCGGGCCACAGTGAGACGGTCGCGCAGCTTGCCATTGACCTGGACGACGATCTCGACCTCGTCTTCCACCAGTGCGGCCTCGTCCCAGGCTGGCCACGGGGCGTGGGCCAGTTCCGCGGGCAGGATCCCCGGAAAGGCGGTTCCGACCAGGGCGTTGATCTCCTCGGTGAGGTGGGGGGCGAAAGGATTCAAAACCTGGAGCAGCAGTCCCAGAGCCTCCACCGGCAGGGCTTCGAGGCGGGTCAGCTCATTGGTGCAGACCATCATCTGGGCGATCGCGGTGTTGAAGCTCATGGCATCAATGTCCTGGGTCACCTTTTTGATGGTTTGGTGCACGATCCGGCGCGTCGTCGGCTCCATCCCGGTGGCCGCCAACGCGGGGCGCAATTGCCACTCGCCGTTTTGGTTGGTCTCCAAAGCGAGACGCCAGACCCGGGCGAGGAAGCGGAAGACTCCCTCGACACCTTTCATCGACCACGGTTTGACCTGCTCCAGCGGCCCCATGAACATTTCGTAAAGTCTCAGGGCATCGGCGCCATGCTCGTCCACCACGGTATCGGGGTTGACCGCATTGCCCCGGGACTTGGACATTTTTTGGCCGTCCTCCCCGAGGATGAGGCCCTGGTTGATCAGTTTTTGGAAAGGCTCCGCTGTGCTGACATGGCCCAGATCGTGCAACACCTTGTGCCAGAATCGGGCATAGAGCAGGTGCAGGACCGCATGCTCGGTGCCCCCAACATAGAGATCGACTCCGCCGTTGGTCCCATTGGCACTCAGCCAGTAACGCTCGGCTTCCGCGCCGATGAAGGCGTCCGCATTGGCCGGATCGCAATAGCGCAGATAGTACCAGCACGAGCCTGCCCATTGCGGCATCGTGTTGGTTTCACGGGTCACCCCGCCGCCGCAGTCGACCCACTCGGTGGCTTTCGACAAAATGGGCTCGGGGCTGCCACTGGGCTTGTAGTCTTCCAGGGCGGGAGCCAGGAGAGGCAGGTCCGACTCCGGGATCGCCTCGTGCCGGCCGTTGCGCCACACAATGGGGAAGGGTTCTCCCCAATAGCGCTGCCGTGAGAACAACCAGTCCCGCAGCTTGTAGTTCACCATCTTTTTGCCCAGGCCTTTGCCTTCCAGCCAGTCGATGATGTTGGCTTTTGCCTCCGGGGTTGGAAGACCGTCGAGGAAGCCGGAGTTGATGGCGATTCCTTCCCCCGGAAAACATGAATCATGAGCCCAAGCAATTGGAACATTTTTGGCACCAAACCTTCCCACAGTCCATTTTGGCTCCTCTCCTTCTTGCAGAGCCTCTGAATAGAAAAACGCTGATTTCTTTAATTCGGTACCAACAACATAGCGAATTTGAATCCCGTATTGCCTGGCGAATTCATGGTCCCGTTCGTCGTGGGCCGGCACGGCCATGATGGCTCCGGTGCCATAGCTCATGAGAACGTAGTCGGCGATCCAGACCGGGATTTCCTCTCCATTGACCGGATTCACCGCGACTCCACCGGTGTTCACCCCCGTCTTCTCCTTGGCCAGTTCGGTGCGTTCCAGGTCCGATTTGGAGGCACAGGCTTTGCGATACCGTTCCACCGCCTCCTTTTGTTCCGGGGCTGTGATGGTTTCCACGAGCGGATGTTCCGGAGACAGCACCATGTAGGTGGCGCCGAACAGCGTGTCGGGGCGGGTCGTGAACACCGTCACCGTCTCCTGACCGATCCGGAAATCCACCTCCGCGCCTTCGCTGCGGCCGATCCAGTTCTTCTGGAGCAGCTTGATGCCTTCCGGCCAGTCGAGACTGTCCAGTTCATCGATCAGCCGCTGCGCGTAGGCGGTGATGCGCAGCATCCATTGTTTGAGGGGGCGCCGCTCCACGGTGTTGCCTTTGGCGCGCCATTCCTCGACCTCCTCATTGGCCAGCACCGTGCCCAGTTCGGGGCACCAGTTCACTGGCGCTTCCGCCACATAGGCGAGGCGTCTGGCATCGATCGCATCCCGGTCGAGCCCTTGGGCTTCCAGCTCGGCAATCGGCCGGGCTTTCCCGGTGACTTCATCGACGTAGGAATGGTAGAGCCGGAGAAAGATCCACTGGGTCCATTTGACATAGGACGGGTCCGTCGTGTTGACCTCCCGGTCCCAGTCATACGAAAAACCGATCCGTTTCAGCTGGCGGCGGAAATTGTTGATGTTGTTCTCCGTGTTGATGCGGGGATGCTCGCCGGTTTTGCGGGCGTGCTCCTCCGCCGGGAGTCCGAAGGCGTCCCATCCCATCGGGTGCAGGACCTGACAGCCGCAGCGTCGCCGATAGCGGGCGATGATGTCGGTCGCCGTGTAACCCTCCGGATGTCCCACGTGGAGCCCGGCTCCGCTGGGGTAGGGGAACATATCCAGCACAAAATACTTCGGTTTGGCCGCGTCGAAGCCGGGGGTCCCGGGATTCGGCGTCGCGAAGGTCTTCGCGGTCTCCCAGTGGGCCTGCCAGCGGGGCTCAAATTCGTCAAAAGGGAAGGGTTTGCGTTGCGTGGACATGGGGGCGGGATGGCGGGACTGGAGGATCCGGCTGGGGGGCAGTCCCGTGGAGGACAGGGAATACTTGCGCCGGAGAGCCGATGAGATATAGGAGAAAGCGCTCCTCTGCAACCTTGGAGCCACCCTTTCCCGCATGTTCCCGACAGAAAACGCCACCCTCCTGGTAGCCACCGGCAATGCCCACAAGACCGGCGAGATCCGGTCTCTGCTGCAGGCCCATTTCGCCACTTTCGAGGATCTGCGGGACCATCCCGGCCTGCCCGAGCCTGAGGAGACCGGGCTCACTTTTGAGGAAAATGCCATCATCAAGGCCCTTTCCGCCAGTGTCGCCCTGCCCGGTGCCATTGTTCTCGCCGATGATTCGGGGATTGAGGTCGATGCCCTCGGGGGCGCCCCCGGGGTGCGTTCCGCCCGCTACTCCGGTCCCGGAGCGACCGATGCGACCAACCGGGCCAAACTTCTCGCGGATCTCGAAGTCCTTGGTCTGCGCGAGGCCGCCCCTTTGGCGCGGTTCCGTTGTGTCTTGGCCGTCGCCCGGGGAGGGATGATATTGGCGACCTTCGACGGGGCGATTGAGGGAACCCTGCGGGCCAGCGAAGGCGGCGACGGAGGATTCGGCTACGATCCCTTGTTTCAGCCGGAGGGATGCCTCGTGACCTTCGGAGAAATGCCTTCCGACGAAAAGCATGCCTTGAGCCACCGGGGGCGAGCTTTGGGAAAATTCAAAGCTTGGCTTGAAAACCCGCCGGGAGCGGTTTAAACTGCGCGCTCACTTCAGGGGAAACGGGTCTTCCGGCACGTTTCCCAGCCAAGTCGCCTCGCTAGCTCAATGGTAGAGCAACGGACTCTTAATCCGCAGGTTCCCGGTTCGAGCCCGGGGCGGGGTACTTCTTGAAAAT
>JADZAX010000606.1 GCA_020852405.1 Verrucomicrobiales bacterium | reverse complement strand
GAAAAAAAAGGGCTGAGGAGTCATGGAAAAAAGAACCGCACCATCTCCGCCCCGTCCAGCCGGACTTCAACGAAATCAGGCGGAACCAGCGGTGGTGAGGTCAGTCGAAATCGATTTTCTCATCGATTGCGATAATCTCGAAAGAAGCGGCAGTTCTCCGCAGGGTCGCCTGAGAAGTCGACACCCCGGAGCGGGAATTGACTCCCGAAACGGAAAACCGGGTCACGATTTCAACCGACAGTAGCTTCCCATCGTCACTGAGAATCTTATAGCGCAGGGGTTGGTAGGATCGTCTCGGGTATTTTTGGACATATTCCAAATGCCCCGCCATGATCTGGCTCTGATTCTGATCCCGGTCTCCGTAATAATTCGAAACCACCGGGGCGAAGTAGGCCGCGCTGGTCCTGGGATCGTCGGACTCCCCGCTGCGTCCGAATCCCACCATAAAGTTCTCCAGCTTCTTCAAGTCCGCTTCCCGATTTCCGGGGGTTTCCGGGAGTGGTGTCGGCACTGGAACGGGGGTAGGCCGGGTGCCGCCGATCTTCCGGCTCTCCAACTGCAGCAGACGGTCCTGGAGATTTTTCAAATCGGCCAGCAACTGGGAGGACGTTTGTCCCTGGCCCAACTGGGCCTGGATTTTGGCGAGATCGGCTTTCAATTTGGCATTTTCCTGCTCCAGTCGGAGCCTCATCTCACCCTCCGGATCGTCTACCGGAGAGGCTCCGTTGCCGGCGACGAGGTAGTAGTCCTTGAAACTGCCGGAGAGGTAAAGACCCGGATCCTGCGTGGTCTTTTCAAACACCCGTTGGGCGGTGCGCTGAAAAATGCGTTTCATCTCAAGCCCTTCGCGGGGACGCAGGCTGAGTTCGGCCAGCAACTGTTCAGTGTAGGGAGAATGCGATCCTTCGCCATCCAGGGCGGTGGCTCCCGCTTTGGTGGAAAAGGCAATGAGGGTGCCCTGGGGGGCGGTCATTGCGGAAAGGCCTTCTCCCGGGCCAATGGCGCGTTTCCAACTCCGTGTGAACGGAGCATCGCGGCAGCAGTCGAGGATGAGGACATTCAAGGTGGTCCCGGCCTCCTCCATGGCGCCGAGGACATCGTCAGCTTTCAGACCATTACTTTTGACTTCATACTCCGCCCGGAAGCTCTCCCGCGTCGGCAGGAGGTAATTGTTGCCCCCGACCTGAACCCCATGACCAGCGTAAAAGAAGAGACCCACCCCGCCTCCCTGAAGAGCCTGGTGGAATTCCAACAGGGCGTCGTCCATGTTCTGTTTCTTTTCCAGATCCGTTTTTTCAATGACCTGGAATTGCAGCGTGCGCAGGGCTTCGGCAACGGCTTTGGCGTCATTCGCCGGGTTGGTCAACGCGGCGCCTCCCTCGTAACGGGAATTTCCGATCACGAGGGCGATGCGACGGTCCTCTGCTCCACCGAGCACGGCGAGCAGTCCCAAAGCAGCCCCGCAGAGCCGGGAGCAGAGGTGACCATCCATGACGTAGACTCCGTGATGTCGGTTATTCGTGGTCGGCCTGAACCCGGACCACGACCCGTCGGTTCTTCTGGCGCTTGGCCTCTTTTGCGTCGGGACCATCGAATTGACTGACTGGGAAGGCCTGATCGCTTTCGCCGAAGCCCTGGGCGATGATCTGGTCGGGCTTAACGCCGTGATTCAGAAGGAAAATTTCGACCGCTTCGGCACGGGCCACGGACAGTCTCAGGTTGAAGTTTTCCTCCCCTTCATCCGACGCATGGCCTTCAATGAGAAACCGTTTGCCGCTTGCCTCTGCCATGACATTGGCGATCGTGGAAACCTGCTCCTGGGACTCCCGATTCGCGAACTCGGTCGATCCTTTGAGGAACAGTATGTTGTTGAAAGTGGCCTTCACATCGGCCAACACCGGAACTTTCACTTCGCTGGTGTCTCCTCCCGTCTCCTGGATCTTGATGGCTCCACGGGTCGCTGGCTTTGATTTGAGCATCTGGAGGCTCCGGTCAGTGGCCACCGAGGTGCGCTCCTCCACCTTCGGGGGGGCGACGACGCCTCCGCGGAAGCTCCTGGTTTTTCCGGTGGCGGGCTTGTCGAGACCGAGTTGGTGTTTGATATCGGCTTCACTGGTGACGCCCTGGGCGCGCGCCTGGGGGCAATCGAGATGGAGGATCAGCGCAAACAACGCGACGAAAGCTAGTGGAGTGGTTTTCATGGTGACGTGGTTGGTTCGGTGTTGGTGGGGATCCCGTCCCGGTAGAGGCGGCGGAATCAGGGCGATTTCAGATCATAGGTGATGCTGGCGGCGACGACTTCCGCTGCCGGGCCGTCGTCTGCTTCTTCTGCTTTGATGTTGATGACCCCTCGGGTATTCACCACTTCGGAGCGTTCCAAGGCCAAAAATTGATCTTTTTCGCTGACGTTGAGGCTTCGCTTGTCCCCGAACTGCTTTTCCGAGACAAACACCACGACCTTCTCCCGGCCGGTGGGTTCGCTGGTGAAAAGCCCATAGTGCTTGGTCGATTGGCTGGTGTCAGGCAGCTTGACTGTCTCTCCTGCTTTGATTTTATTGCCTTTCTGAAAGGCATTGGGCAGGAGCTGGGTCGTGGAGCCGTCCGCACCGAACTGGACTACCCTGATGAAGCAGTCGGTGTCGGAAAATACAGTGACCTCCAGTGATTCCCCGACTTTGTAAACCGGACTGGACAGGGTCACCACGACTTTCCCTTTGCCCCCGCTGTGCGTCGAGACGCGTTCCGCCTTCTCTGCAGTGGGTTCCTGCACGGTGGTGTCATCCACCTCATGGAGCTTGATGGCTCCTCGGGTGGCCTTCTCCTGGGCGCGCAGGTCGCGGGGAATATCCAGAGCAAGAGTTGCCAGAACGCCGAGCAGAATCCAGCGGGTGGTGCCATGAAGTGAACTCATAACAGGCGGAATTATTTCTTTTCGAGGACGTAACCGACACTGGCTTTGGCGACTTCGATGTCGTGATCATCATCCGACTTTTCACCGGCCTTGATCACGATGGCCCCGCGGCTGGTGAGGACGCCGCCCCGCTTCAAGGAACGGAACGAGTCGCTGTCGGAATCGAATTTCATGTTCTCAGCATCCCGGAACTGGGATTTCGACACCAGAAGCATCACGGTTTCCGCGCCTGCCGGTTCGGAGGTTTGCATGACATACTTTTTGCCGTTGTCGCTGGTTCCCGGGAAGGTCCGCTCTTTGCCGCCCGTCAATTTGTTGTCCTTTTCCAGCTTGTTGGGCACCAATTGGGTGGTCGATCCATCGGCTCCAAACTGCACGACGCGGACGAAGCAATCGGAATCCGCCTTCAGAGTGAATCCTAGGTTGTCGCCGATTT
>JADZAX010000605.1 GCA_020852405.1 Verrucomicrobiales bacterium | reverse complement strand
GCTGCAGCGCCGATGGTAGTGCGGCGATAGGCCGTGCGAGAGTAGGTCGTTGCCAGAATCCAACCCACCCCCCGGTCCGCCGGGGTGGTGGGTTTTTTTGTGCCCGAATCCTTTACTGAGCTATTTGCCAGGGCATTCTTCCTTTTCTCCTGATGGGATTCAGGAGAGATTTGATTCAAGGACGTTGGAGCAGTTCCAGCGCGGCCGAGGTCAGTGCCAGGATGCCGGTCTTGATTGTGGGTTCAGGAACTGGCCGGAAAAACGGTGAATGCAGTGACGGCAAGGTTTCCCCTTTCTCGGCGGCTTCTGTGACCACTTGAAGGCGCTGGGTTCCCAGCCAAAAGAAACACAAGGGAATCTTTTCTTTGGTCAGGCCATATTCGGCGAAGTCTTCGGCTCCCATGGTAGGATCGCGCGTGATGACATTGTTTGCTCCCAACCGGTTCTCCACTGCCCGGCGGACTCGTTGGGTCAAGGCTGGTTCGTTGTAAAGGGAAGGCGCCCGTTCATCACTGACAATGACTTCGGGCATTTTCTCCTCCGGCATGCCAGAGGCTTCAGCCAGATTTCTGGTGATTCTTTCTACAGAATCGATGAGATGTTGGCGGGTTTCCGCTTTGTAAGATCTGAGGGTCAGCTGGAGACGGACTTCATCCGGGATAATGTTGTGTTTGGTCCCTCCATGAATGCTGCCGACGGTTACCACGGCCGGATCTCCCGGTTTGACCTCGCGACTTACAATGGACTGGAGAGCCAACACGATTTGTGATGCCAGAACAACCGGATCTTTTCCTAGATGCGGCATGGAACCATGGCTTCCCACTCCTTTGACCACAATGTCCACGGTGTCGACATTGGCGAGGGCGAATCCTTGGATCATTCCGACCGTGCCGTGGGGCAGGTCTGAGGAACAATGGAGGCCGATGGCGTGGTCGGGTTTGGGAAACCGTTCGAAGAGCCCAGCTTTCAGCATCATTCTGGCTCCGAGCACACGTTCCTCCGCTGGTTGGCCAATCATCACTAGGGTGCCCCGCCACGATTCTTTGAGTTTGGCGAGCACCCTTGCTGTGCCGATGAAACACGCCATGTGCATGTCATGGCCGCAGGCATGCATGACGGGCACTTCGCGACCCTGATCGTCTTTTGCCTTCACTTGACTGGCGTAGGAGAGGCCCGTCAATTCTTTCACCGGGAGCGCGTCCATGTCGGTGCGGAGAAGCAATACAGGGCCATCCCCATTTCTGAGCACCCCCACCAAACCAAATCCTCCCACCTTTTCTGTGACCTCGAAACCGGCGGATTTAAGCTCCGTGGCCAGTTTGGCGGCGGTCAGTTCCTCACGCAGAGAAAGTTCCGGATGGGCATGAAGATCTTCGTAGAAGGTGACCAGAGAGGGCAGTTCCGCTGCCACCAGAGCTTCTGGATCAGCTGAGCGGCCTTTTGGCACCGCAATGAGAGGGAGGAGGGTGAGGGCGAGTAAGGAGCGAAAGCGCATGCTCCGATGGAAGCAGAAACCGGAACGGTCTGGCAAGCCCGCAGACGCGTGCGGCCTTAGAGACAAATAAATCCCTTCGAAGGGGTTCCGATGCTTGGGAAAGGCCTGACAACGATCAGTCTTCTTCTTCTTCCGCTTGCTGGATTTGTTCCAAATCCTCATCGAAGCCGTTTTCGAGTAGCCACTGGAAACCCACCGCATGCAACCAGACCATGGAGGAGGGGTTGCTGTAATAGGCTGCCACCAGTTGCTGGGCCGCGGAGAGACCTTCCTCCTCTGTGCCTTTTGGAACGGTCTCTTCCTCTGGTTCGGAAAGCGTGTAGCTGGGATGAAGGAGGAAGATGGCACCCCAGTGGTTGTTTTTCATGGCATCGATGAGGACATCGTCTGCCTTGCGCAGAGCCTGTGGCAGGTCCAATGGCTCTCCTTTTTCGAGGAGGCTTTCCTGCTTCTGGGTCCAGGCATCGTCGAATTGGGAAAAATCCACTCCCGCTTCCTCTGCTTGGCTTCGGAACACAAGTAGCGCACGGCCGTAGGCCCAGAGTGCGGAATGGTCTTCTGGACAGCCATCGAGACATTGCCGGGCTTCTTGATTGCGGTTCTCCTCGAGGAGACACCCGAGCAGGAGGTGACGGATCTCTTGAACATCGGGAGGCTGCAGGTCGAGAATGGCTTGGAACTCGTCGATGGCATCACTGATGCGGTCGCAGTCGCGGAGAAACCGGGCCAAGCCTTCCCGTGCCGTCAAATAGGGCGCGGCTGCCGGCGCCGACCAGAGTGCCTCGCCTCCGGAGGGCAACCATTGGGCGATGGGAATTTCCGAGACGGCGATGGCTTTACGGTACCACTCCTCCGTTTCGTCATCGTCCTCACAATAGTCAGCCATCACCAGCATGGCCGGGACGCAGTCCGGATCCAATTTCAGGGCATCGGCAGCTTTTTGGCGGGCTCCGGCAAGGGTTTTTTCTTCTCTCGCCAATGCGGCGATCTGGTTGGCTTTTTCGTTGAGGTTCATGGAGGTTTGGGGTCGATTACCGGTGTTTCATGATCCGCACTCGGTGTGCCTCACTGTCTCCGATGAAGACGGTGCCATCTGTGTCGATAAAAATGCCATGAAGGCGAGCCATCAAACACTTTAAAGGATCCCCGTCGGGTCCGTCTCCTTTTTGCCCTGTGCCGGCCATCAGTTCGAGATTGCCTGTTTTGGACTCGATACGGCGAACCGTATGACTTTCCGTGTCGGCCAGCCAGACATTGCCTTCGCCATCAATGGCAATGCCTTTGGGGCCGTTCAGGGTGGCCTCTTTGGCTGGCCCGCCATTTCCGGAGAACCCTTTCTTGCCGGTTCCGGCCGCGAGATGCCAGATTCCGGCTTTGGTGTCGAGTTTGAGCACCTGATTGCCTTCGCGAAGCGCCAGCCATAGGTTCCCTTCCCGGTCAAAGTCGAGCGATCGCGGTCCCTTCAAGGGAGTGCCTTTGAGCGGGGCGCCATCTGGAGTCGGGCCGGGCTGGCCAGTGCCGGCATATGTGCTAATGATCCCTGTCTGGTGATCGACTTTCCGGATCACATGGTTGCCGATGTCACAGATATAAAGATCCCCTTCCGGCCCGAACTGAATGCTGTGGGGTTGTTTCAGTTGGGCTTGGGTGGCCGCCCCTCCATCGCCGGCATATCCTGCCTGTCCTGTCCCGGCATAGGTGCTGATGATGCCTGTTTTGCCATCGACCTTGCGGATGACGTGGTTTGACATGTCAGCGATATAATAACTGCCGGCCGCGTCGAATCGGATCTCATGGGGGAGATTGAAGGTGGCCTCGAGAGCCGGGCCCCCATCACCGGTGTAACCCTTGCGGCTGCTGCCAGCTCTGGTCGAGATAGTCCCGTCGGGGGCGACCCGCCGGATACGTTGGCCGGTGTATTCGCAAAACCAGATGGCCCCATCCGGACCTCTGACGACTCCGAAGGGATTGTCCACTTGGGCTGCTGTGGCCGGTCCGCCATCACCTGCGCCTCCTTGATGACCATTGCCGGCAAAGGTGGAGATGGTCCACTCCCCTCCCAGAGCCGGAAGTGAGAGCGTCAGAAACATGAAAAGACTGGGGAGAGGGAGGAATTTCATGGCGGTCATTGGCAAATTCTCCGACCATAGGGCTCGGAGCGGTCGGCGCAAGCCTTGGAGAAGCCGTGAAGGAAAGTTTGCAAGGAAATTTCTCGCAGGCTGCGAAGTATGACATACCTTTTCCGGTTTTCCAGACATCACTGTCCCTCATCGCAACCTCCATGAAACTCAAGACTCTCCCCAATTCTGCGATCCTTCTCTCATTGGTCTTCCTGCTTGCCTCCGTCCGAGCCCAGGAAAAAATCGCCGTGGATACCAGTGGTGGGCCCGTGTCCCTCAAAATGGAATGGAAGCCTGGAAAAACCTACGTCCAAAGAATGACGATGGACCAGAATAGCAAAATGAACATG
>JADZAX010000604.1 GCA_020852405.1 Verrucomicrobiales bacterium | reverse complement strand
GGGATCGACGAGAGTCCGATTTTGGCGGTGGCGGGCGCCCTTGCCGAAGGCAAGACCACCATCCGGGATGCCAAAGAACTCAGAGTAAAGGAGTCGGATCGTATTTCTGCCGTGGCTGAGAGTCTCCGGCGCATGGGGTGTTCCGTGGAAGAATACATTGACGGGATGGAAGTCCAAGGCGGCGCCTCTCTGAGTGGAGCCACGATTGACAGCCTTGGGGACCACCGGATCGCCATGGCCTTTGCCATCGCCGGATTGTTCGCCACCGGCACCACCACCATCCGTGATGTCGAGTGCATCGGCACCTCCTACCCCGGCTTCGCGCAGGAGTTGAAGCAAGTGCAGCGCTGATCATGGAGGCGGAGAAATCAGTGGATCTCCCGGTGATCGTGGCCATTGACGGCCCTGCGGCATCGGGCAAAAGCAGCGTGGCCCGGAGGCTCGCGGCAGATCTGGGCTTTCTCCATGTCAACACCGGGGCCATGTACCGCGCTTTCACGTGGCAGGTCCTGCAAAACGGAATCGATCCCCGAGACACGGATGCCGTTTCGGCTCTGTTGGAAACCACCCAATTCGGACTCGATGTGGGAGGGGACACCGCTGTCATTCTGATCAATGGGGTCGATCCCGGAGGAGCGCTCCAGGAAGCGGTGGTGGCGGCGAATGTGTCCACCATTGCGGCCAATCCAGATGTCCGGAGCCGGTTGGTGGCGGAGCAGCGCGCGTTGGGGGAGGCCCGGTCAGTGGTCATGGAAGGCCGTGACATTGGCACCGTGGTGTTTCCGGCGACTCCCCATAAGTTCTTTATCGATGCCAGGCCGGAAATTCGTCAGGCCCGCCGGGAAGCCCAGGGATTGGTCGATTCCATCCATGATCGCGACCGGCAGGACACTTCCCGCAAGGCCGATCCGCTGCGGCCTGCGGAGGGTGCGGAGATCATTGACACCAGCGACCATGATTTGGAGGCCGTTCTCGCCATCGTCAAGGAGCGGCTCGCCGCCCAAGGTCTGCCCTTTTGAATTCCTTTGGCAATCCTCATAGCGATGACCATCCCGTACTTCATCACCAAACACACCTTCCGGATCGTTGCCAAGATCCTCTGGCGGCACCGGTTGTTTTTTCCCGAGCGGGTTCAGGTTGAAGGGCCCTGCCTCATTGCGGTGAATCACGCCAGCTTTCTTGATCCGCTCGCGGTAGGGAGTTTTTTCCCGGGTTCCATCTATTACCTGGCCCGCAAGACTCTGTTCCACGGTTTCCTGGCTTGGCTCTTGCCTCGTCTCCAGGCTCTGCCGGTGGATCAGGACAATCCGGAAGTCTCCACACTCAAGCGCATGGTCAAAGTCCTCAAGGACGGCCACAAGCTCCTCATCTTTCCCGAAGGAGAGCGGACTTGGGATGGTCATTTGAAGATCTCCGGGGAGGCCGGGGTAGGTTTTGTCGCCGCCAAGGCCGGAGTGCCGGTCCTTCCAGTGAGGATTTTTGGTGCCTACGAGGCCTATCCCCGCGGGGCGAAATTTCCCAAGCCCGGCCGGGTCAGCGTCGTGCCCGGGCCTTTGCTGGACTTCGGGAAGTTTCCCGAAGAGTCCGGTTTGTCGGGGAAGGAACTCTATCAGGCCATCAGTGACCGCATCATGCAGGCCATTGCCGCGATCGAATTGCCTGGAGGGGCCTGACCGGGTTTCTTTGGATGGAATCCTGTTTGCTCCGAGTCCAAAGCAGCGTAAGCTCTGGGCTTCCAACCCAAATCAGCGGATTAGGCTGCATTTTTCTTCCAAGGCCGCTCTCAAAAAAAACTGCTTAAAAATACATGCGTGCCATTGCCCTTCCGATTGTCGCTTTAGCCCTCGCGGTCACCACAACACCGCTTTCCGCACAGGATGGTGAGGCCGCCAAAAAAGATCCCGAGCCTGCCCCTGCCGCGGCACTTCCTGATGATGGGCTTTCCCTCAAGGAAAAAGCCGGGTACGCCTACGGGGTCCTCATTGGCAATCAGCTCAAAAGCCGGGGCATCGAGCTCGACTCCGCCCAGCTCAAAAAGGCGTTCGACGACGTTTTTTCAGGGGCCAAGCTGGCCTACAACGAGGACCAACTGGACGCGATCATGCGCGAGGTGAGCGAAGCTGGAGCCAAAGCCGCGGTCGAATCCAACAAGAAGTTCCTCGATGAAAACGGCAAGAAGGAAGGCGTCAAAACGACGGCTTCGGGTCTCCAATACGAAATCGTCACCGCGGCTGAAGGTGCCAAGCCGGCGTCAACGGACAGTGTCAAAGTCCACTACGAAGGCAAGTTGATCGATGGTTCGATTTTTGACAGCTCGGTGCAGCGCAAAGAGCCCGTCACCTTCCCTCTCAATCAGGTCATTCCTGGTTGGACAGAAGGCGTTCAGCTCATGGCCAAAGGTTCAAAATACCGGTTTGTGATCCCTCACAATCTGGCCTATGGCCCTGAAGGCCGCCCCGGTATTCCTCCCTATTCGACCCTTATTTTTGAAGTGGAACTGCTCGGGATCAACGAGCCGTAACCTTCCCGGTCACCGGTGTTTTGAGAAAGCGGGAGTTCGTTCCATCAGGAGCGGCTTCCGCTTTTTTTGTAATCATGCGCGATTCACTGACGACTCTTTTCCGCTATTGGGAGCAGCGGCGCAGGGTGTTTGCTTCACGCGATCAACTGGAGCACTTCCAGGAGAAGCAGGTCCGGCGGCTTCTTCGGCGGGTGGTCCCCGGTTCCGACTTCACGAGGGAGCGCTTTGGGATCCTGCCCTGGGAGGAGTGGCAGCGGATCCCTGTCATGGACAAGCCAATGCTCTTGCAGCATTTCGACAGGCTCAACACCGGAGGAATTTCCCGGGAGGAGGCGTTCGCAGTGGCCAGGCAGGCTGAGCGGACGCGGGATTTCAAGCCCCAACTGCAGGGAGTGACCGTCGGGCTTTCATCGGGCACCTCCGGTCGTCAGGGGATCTTTCTGGTCAGCCGGGAGGAGCGGTGCCGGTGGGCGGGAACCATTCTGGCGAAAATGCTTCCCCGCGGTCTTTTGGCCGGTGAACGCGTCGCCTTTTTCCTCCGCGCTGGTGGCAACCTCTATGAAACCGTTCGCACCCGCTGTTTGCAGTTCGAATTTTTTGATCTGATGGACGAGATGGAGCGCCACCTCTCCCGTCTGAAGCGGTTGCTGCCCACCATTCTGATTGGGCCTCCATCCCTGCTGGTGGAACTGTCCCGGTTGGTGAACGAGGGGATTCTCCACCTGCCGGTCGTCCGGGTCATCTCGGTGGCAGAGGTACTCGATCCTCTCGATCGGGAGGTGATCGAATCCGCGTTTGGCCAGGTATTGCATCAGGTCTACCAGGCCACCGAAGGCTTTCTTGGAGCCACCTGCTCTTTCGGCGTTCTCCATCTCAACGAGGATCTTCTGATCTTCGAAAAAGAGTTCATTGAGGCAGGGGAAGGGCGCTTTATCCCGATCATCACGGATCTTTTCCGAATAACTCTGCCCATCATCCGCTACCGCTTGGACGACATTCTGGTTCCTCGGCGCGGGCCCTGCCCATGCGGTTCGGTCTTGCTGGCTTTGGACCGTGTCGACGGTCGTTGTGACGATGTCTTTTATTGGCCGGCCCTTGAGGGGGCGGGATGGCGCCGGATCTACCCTGATTTCATCCGGAAAGCCGTGGTGGAAGCCGATGGGGCGGTGCGCGATTTTCGCGTCCGCCAGCTCTCGCCCGGCGAGGTCGAACTATCTCTCGAAGGGGCGGCAACGGCATTCCCCCGGGTCAGCGAGGCCTTGCTCGCATTGGCGCGCCGAAATCAGGCGCAACCTCCGGTGATTCGGTTGGCGAACGGATTTCCAACCCGAAACCGTGATCAGAAGCTGCGTCGCATCGAGCGCTGCTTCACCCCGGAAGCGGTCAGCGGGCCGCTCGCTTGAGGATTAGTTCCCCGACACGCTCCAAGGGGGCATGTTTTCGGGAAATTCCCCGGAAATGATGGAGGCGCCATTGGGTGGATTCATCGGAAAGCAGGAACTGGATTTGTTGGACGGCGTCCTGGGGAGAGAGCTTCAGCTTCAATCCCAACCCGTGATGGACGATCCGTGCGGCGTGGTCGAACTGGTCATAGTCATGGGGCCACACCAACATCGGGAGTCCGTGAAAGAGGCAGGATTGGAGCAGACCTGAACCACCATGAAAGATGACGGCCCGGTATCCCGAGAGACATTGATCATACGGAATGTAGTCACACACCAGGACTCGGCCTGTCATTTCCTGGCGGGTTCCTCCCGGTAGTCCCCGCGAAAAGTGGAAAACCACCCCGGGCAGGCGTTCCGCCAAGTCCACGATCAACCCAAGCGCTCGGTCTTTCGCCCATAGGAGATGAGTGCCGAGACTGACCAAAATGTGGGGACGATCATCTTGGATGGGAGGAACGGGAGCCCCGAAGCCTGGAGCGCCCCGGGGATACCCGATAAATTCGAGCGACGCTGGCCAGTCCCGGTCGAACTCGAACTCTCGCAGCCCTAGGGCGAGGATTTTCTCGGGGGAATACACGGCCTCGGTGCCGTCTGAACGGTAGATGGAAGGCAGCCCCAGTTGGTCGAATTGCTTCCGGTATCGCCAGGCGACGAGGGATTTGAAAATCCTGATGCCCCTCCGCCCAAGTCGATCGCGCCATCTGGAGAGTAATCCTGCAGCTGGCATCCATCCACCGAGATAGGAAGGGGTACCGGTCCGGGTTTCAATGGCGCAAGGGCTTGCGACAGAGGTCCACCAGGGAATGTCCATGGCGAGAGCCAACCAGCCGGCCACCGGAAGCACCGAATCCACGAGCACCAGATCAGGACGGTCGGCCTGCCAGAGAGACCGCAATTCTTCCTGTAATCCTTTCATGAGATTGAGGTTGCTTTCCAACTGGCGAGCCAGTCGCAGCGGGTTGGTTTTCACCTGGTGCGGAGGATTCGCAATGGCTTCAACCGCATCATCATGACCGGGCAGGAGTCCGATGCCTTCCAAGCCGGCCGCCGCCACGGCCTTTTGTCCTTTGTCGGTGGTCAGAACACGGACCCGGATGTCGAGTCCGGCGAGGTGACCTCCGATGGACAACAATGGGTGGAGGTGCCCGGCAAAGGGCGGGGTGACAAGGTCAATCCGCATGATTGGCGGCGAGGGTCTCAGTGAAAGGGCAGTGGCAGGCAGCCAGTTGGAGGCGGGAAGGGTTGATTCGCCGGATTTTATCCTGCGTGGCCAGGTAATCCGGGTAGGAGTGTTGGATCTTTCGCGAGGGCACCGGCAACGGCTTCGGATTCTGGAGTTGGTCAAGATTCCAACAGGCATCCGTGATGTAGAATACGGGCTTGGGATCGACATTAAGTACGAAACCCAGGTGACCCGGGGCGTGACCAGGGAGATGCACGAGCCATAGGCTCTGGTCCCCAAAATAGTCCAGCATGTCAAATTCCCGCCAATCCTCCTTCCCCCGATGGAAGAGATCCCGCCCCAGCGCTATGGCACGGGCTTTGAAATCTTCTGGAAGGAGGTGTGAGAGGAAACCATGACGCACCTGGGAAAAAACCGGAAGATCAGACAATTTGTCAAGTCCCTCACCCAGATAAACAAACCGCGCTCTCGGAAAACAACGCACGCCGCCGATGTGGTCGGCGTGGAAATGGGAAAGAAAGATTTTCCCTGGTGGATCCCAGCCATGGGTTGCCAAAATCTGTGAGGCATCTCCCGCCGGATTCAAAGTAGCCGGAGTCATCCACCGGTAAAACCTTTCGGGGAAGGAGTCGGTCGCTTCCTTGAAGTGATGGCTGTAGCCGGTGTCGATCAAACAGGTGCCTTCCGTTGGATGGTGGAATGCCAGGAAAAGGGCATGGAAGCGGCGGGTCCCCCAGCCTTTGCCATCGGCCAGCCAGCGCAGTTGGCGGCAGTATCCCCCCTGAAAAAAGGCGAGCCGTGAAAGTTGGGTGGGTTTCATCACAAACGGAACAGGAGGGCTGCCTGGGAGTATCCCGCCGAGGTGCCCATGAGCAGCACCATATCTCCGGAATGGATGGCCCCGGAGCGTCGGCATAGGTCCAGGACATAGGGAATGCCGGCGGCAATCAGGTTGCCATGACGGGCGATGGAGCTTTGATGGTAGTGTTCCGGTGGAAACCCGAGAAGACGCCGCATCAATCGAAGGGAGGCCGGCGAGGCGGGATGCGGCACCACCTGGACGGAATCCGCAGCCATCCCCGCTTCCGCGAGGAGACGTCCGATCATGGGAGGACGGAGATCTCTTGCCACCCGGAAGACACCTGGTCCGTCCATGTGGAAGCGGAAGTCCGCATCATTCCCCACATGATAAGCATATGGTGGAAGTCCGTGTCCTCCGCCTTTGACTTCGCAGAGGGCGGCGTGGGCGGAGTGAGTTTCATGCGTGAAATAAAACCCGGGACCGGGTTCGCAGCGCTCCAGAACAACCGCCGCCGCTCCATCGCCAAAGATGGTCGCGCTTTCCTGCTCCGCCCAGTTCACCCCGGCCAGCGCGGCTTCGGAGGAGACGATGAGAATGCGGCGGTAACATTCGTCACTGAACAGGCTGTTGGCCAGATGCAGAGCGACCACGAAACTGAGGCAGGTGCTGCCGACATCAAAACAGGGAATCTGGTCCGCCGTGCTGCCAAACCGGGCCTTGATGAGAGCAGCGTTGCAGGGAATGGGCTGCTCCCGGCAGGTGCTGGCATCGATCAGCAGATCGATCCCGTCCCAGTCCACCCGGGCATCCTGCAGCGCGGCGATGATGGCCTGCTCGGCCATGCTGCCGAGACTTTCCGGGAAGCGGCATTCATGGCGGTGGATCACTCCGGAATGCTTGCGGGTCCACCCCTTGGGCAGATTGGCCCGGAGATCGATGTCGGCGTCGCTGAGCCGGGTTGCTGGCAGATAGGCGCCGGTTCCCAGAATCTTGAAACGTTGTCTCATGGTGCGGGAGGGGGCATTCCTTTCTGGGCGGGAACGAGGGTTTCCAGACGTCGGCCAATGGAAGCGAGGACGCAAGGGTGATTCCAGTAATCCATGTGACCGGCTCCTGGGATGATCACATCGGCTCGACGGACAAAAGCACGGGAAATCCAGTCAGCAGAACCTTGGATCGAAGTGCAGGGGAACTGAGGAGGACCGCTCATAACCGGGCCACAGGCGATGACATGAAGCAATTTCCCGGCGAGGCAAGGGCGAAAGAGCCGGTTCAGGATCTCAGCCCCACAACTGCCGGTGATCAGGATCAGGCCTCGCTCACAAGAATCTACCAGATTGGTCAGGTGGGGCAGGGCGGTCTCCTGATAAGTGCGTCCCCTCGAGCGATAAAACTGCCTGGCATTGGAGAGACTGGCCCGCCAAAGCGGAACCCGGGAAACGCCGGGACTACCGGCGACCCAGGGAAAGTTGCGGCCGACCACCCAGTCCTCCGCCAGTTTCAGGGATGTCAGCAGGGCGGTTTGGGACTCGCTCAGGGCGCATGACGAGGGATCGCTCAAACCTGTGAGAAGGGCCACTTTGACCGGTGTCCTGGGAAACGCAGCGGGAGGCAGGGAATACAGCATGGGAATCAGGACCGTCGGGGGATTTCACTCCAGGTGCCATCCGGACCCATCCGCAGATCCCTTGATCTCCAGCGAATGCGGCGGCAAAGGAGGGCATGGCCCAAATGAAGCACCTGCAGCAATTCCGCAAGGATGGAATGATGCCATCGGATGGTGATGTCACCGGGCATCACTGCGGTCAGCATTCGTTTGGTCGACTGATCGCGCAGCCACAGCAGCCCCATCGCGGACAAGGCCGCGCCAGGAGAGAACGCGGCGATCCATAAGCCGAGAGACAGCCAGAGCAGAAGGGGCGGAATCGCCAGAATCAGTATCAGGAGGAGCCTCGTCCCCGGACTTTGCTGCCGCACTTGGTGGTTGGCGAACACAAACCAACGGTGCATCAGCCGGACATACGAGGCGGCATCCGGGACGCTGGTTCGGATCAGCTGCGGTTGGACTCCCTGAACGATGCTACCGCCGTTCTTGTGAATGAGCCGCGCCATGGCATGGTCGTCTGCGATCTGGTGGAGGATGGCTGAGAAACCACCGTAATCGGACAGGGTGGCGGTTTTCATGACATAAAACATGCCGTTCAGGCTGAGAGGTTCTGCGACGCCGAGCAGTGACAGGTAGGCGAAGACGGAGTTATTGTTCACGAAGTGCGAAACCAGGGATGACCACAAGTTTAAACCCGGCAGGTACAAGGGCAGGCCGGTGTAGGCATCGGCCCTTTCCAGCGCGAACCGGGCTCTGTCCAGTGCTTCCGGCTCCAGGCGGGTGTCATCATCGAGCACTGCGACGAACTCGGTGGTGACCTGCTCGAATCCCAGCATCAGCTTGTAGGTTTTTGGGTTCGCGTTCTCCGGATGGGCCGGGCAGGTCAGGATGCGGATCCGACCCGCCAGTGATGGGTCACTTTCTCTGATCGATCGGGTGACTTCGGCTGCGAGGGAATCTTCCTCGTCGATCAGCCAGATGAACAAGGCCGTGTCCGGGGTGGTGTTGAGATTGTGTTGCAATGACTCCCGCAGGGCGGGATCGCCGCTCAGGATGGGCTGCAGCAGGGTCACCGAACCCTTCTGCTCCCTGCCCTGTGGTTGCAGGCGCAGGGCCCGCAGGCCCAGCTGGATTTTGACCGCAAGAAGCGCAAGATACAAACCTCCTGTGATCCATCCCAGAAGCAGCAGACCGTAGGAGGAGGTGGGGAACATGGGGGCAGCCATCAATAAGGTTGCGTGTCCTCCACCCATTGGACGAAGCGTTCCACCCCTTCCCTCACGAGAATCCGGGGTGGCCCGAAAATGCCCAGCATTTTGGACACATCGAAGGTCTTCGAGTAGGCAAAGACGCTGACCCCGAACCGAGTGATGGGCGGTTCCTTGCCAGGCAAAAAGAGGCGGTGCAGCGTTTCCAACAACCCTGCAGCCACCATCGCGGTGTGG
Organism: Verrucomicrobiales bacterium; assembly: GCA_020852405.1. Classification (GTDB taxonomy): domain Bacteria; phylum Verrucomicrobiota; class Verrucomicrobiia; order Verrucomicrobiales; family DEV007; genus JACKQE01. Next base: position 86 of record JADZAX010000604.1, on the reverse strand, counting down.
ACTCGGACTTGTCGCCGGGGGCGGGGAATCCCCAGGCGTTCGAGCAGCTGTAGCAGGAAGTCGATGATGGGCACCGGTTCGTGGTT
>JADZAX010000603.1 GCA_020852405.1 Verrucomicrobiales bacterium | reverse complement strand
CCAGCCACTGGACCCCACCGTCGTCCGGAAAACCCAGTGAAGGGGACTTCATGGGCACGCAGGACCCGAACACCGCCATCATTAAGGTCAGCGGGCAGAACAAAAACATTCCTCTCTCAATGCTGGCCAAGGAGGACCAGGAGTTCATCGCCTCCCAGGCCAAGGCAGAAAAGCCTGCCGCACCAGGCTCAACCGCAGAAAAGAAGGAACCGGCCCCTCTCCCCGAGGGTTCGACCAAAGTGGTCCTCGACGGTGTCCACCTTTGCTGTGGAGGTTGCAAAACAGCCGCCACTAAGGCTGTCGGAGCCATTTCTGACGTTGAAGTGGATATCGTCGGCAAGGACAAGATCGCAATCAAGGGTCCAACCGGCGAGAAAGTCCAGAGCGCAGTCAAGGAACTGGCCAAGGCTGGCTTTTACGGCAAAAGCGACAGTGAGGCCATCTTCATTCCCGAGTATGAAGGCAAGGACGACGAAGTCACTTCCGTGGAAGTCAGCAAAATCCACCTCTGCTGTGGCAGCTGCCTCAAAGCCATCGACAAAGTAGTCAAGAGCATCGATGGCGCCACGGAACACACTGCCACAGAGGATTCGAGGGAATTCGAAATCAAAGGCAAATTCAAAAAGAGCGCCGTCCTCGCCGCCCTTCACAAAGCCGGTTTCAATGCGGAATTGAAATAAGGTTCGTTTTCCTTCTCTTCCCAACTGTTTATTCAGTCAACAGGCCGGTCAACTTTCCAGGGAGGCCGGCCTTTTTACTTTCCCTTTTTACTTTCCCTTTTTGCTTTCAATCCCTTTCCTTCCATAGTTTTTCTCATGAAATTGCCAGTCCTCCCCATCCTCCTCCTTTTGCCGCTGGCCCACCTTGCGGCTGAAGTCCCCTACTTTCCGCCACCTGACAGTGCCGGAGGCTGGCGCGAAGCCCGGACGGAAAAGGAAATCCGAGACCTCGCTGGGATGGATCTCGTGAAATTGGAGCCCGCGTTTGAAATCACCCAACGTTCCACCCCGAATGGTGGCCTGCTGGTGTTGCGCCACGGTCACCTCTGCTTTGAACGCTATTTTGGGCGGGCCAGCCGCATGGCGAATCCGGACATGGCCTCCACCGGCAAAGCATTTTGCAGCATCGCTTGCGGCATCATGCTGGAGGAATACAAAGCGAAAATTCCCCAGGGTTTGGACACTAAAGTGTTCAATCAAACCTGGTTGCCGGAAGCCCTGCCCCTGAACGATCCTCGCAAAGCAGAAATCACCCTCGGCCATTTGCTCTGCATGACTGCCGGATGCTGGGGGGAAGGCCAAACCCCGAGTGGTTATGTCAAAGGGCAAAAACCGCAACCGCTCAAACCAGTCCCCGGCCAGAATATCCGCGACCTCGACAACTCCTCGCTGGGCATTCCGTTGTGGTGCGATCCCGGTGCCGGCTATTCCTATTCCTCACCGTCGCCCCACATTGCCAGCATCGTCCTGCGCCACGTCACCGGGATGGAACTGAAAGAATACATCAACGAACGTCTCGCCAAACCCCAGGGTTGGGGGGAGTGGGATTATTGCCTGCACCGGGGGGAATTTTTGATGCCGCATGCCAACGGAGCCGGGAGCACCGCCCTCCATGCGACCGACGTTCTCAGGTTCGGTTACTGCCTCGCTCATGGAGGAAAGTGGGGCGACCAACAACTCGTCCCCGTGGATTACATCCGTCGCTGCCAGAGTTGGAGCCCCTACAATCCACACACTCCCTTCAGTCTGCAATGGGAGCACAACGCGGACGGCCATGTCGCCGGGGCTCCCCGCGATGCGTTCTGGAAATCCGGGGCCGGAGGGTTTTGCCTCTACGTGGTGCCATCACTCGATCTGGTGATCTACAAGCTCGGCGGAAAGGATGGTCAATACGATCCGTCACTGACTCTGATTCCCCAGCCCCCGCAGAACCACGAGCGGGACAACTGGCAAGCGATCCCCTCCACGGCTTTTCATGAAGGAACACTCGGCGGACAAGCCCTCTGGCGGGTCCTGGAAATGACCTGTGCGGCAGTCCGGGTGGATTGACCCGACGGGAAGATCACGCCAACAGCCCCCGCACCACCTTGGCTTCTTCCTCCACTCCGGTGAGACGTTGGTCGAGTCCCTGGAAGCGGAAGGTGAGGCGTCGATGGTCCAGTCCCAGGCAATGAAGGATCGTCGCGTTCATGTCCCGGATGTGGACCGGATTTTCCACGATGTTGTAACAGAAATCGTCCGTCTTTCCATACTCGATGCCGGGCTGGATGCCTCCGCCGGCAAACCAGGAAGTGAAGCACCGGCCATGATGGTCACGTCCGTGGTCATCCGCCGTGAGTTTGCCCTGGGAATAAATGGTGCGCCCAAATTCGCCACCGCAAACGACCAAAGTGTCCTCCAGAAGTCCCCGTTCCTTGAGATCCTGGAGCAGCCCGGCGCAGGCCTGATCGATATCGCGGCACTGCCCGCGGAGCTTGCTGGGCAGACTGCCGTGCTGGTCCCAGCCCCGGTGGAAGAGCTGGATGAAGCGCACCCCGCTCTCGGCCATGCGCCGGGCAAGGAGACAATTGCGGGCAAAACTTCCCGGCTTTTTCACATCCTCACCGTAGAGTCCCAGCGTGTGCTCAGACTCCCGTCCGATGTCCATGAGGTCCGGAACTGCAGTCTGCATGCGGAAGGCCATCTCATACTGGGCAATCCGGGCCTGGGTCTCGGGATCACCGAAGCGGTCATAGGCCTGCCCATTCAACTCGGCCAGACCGTCGAGAACAGTGCGCCTTGATCCGGAATCAACCCCGGGGGGATTGTTCAAATACAGGACGGGTTCCCCGGCACTGCGGAGCTTCACCCCCTGGTGGCGTGACGGGAGGAAACCGGAGCCCCAAAGTCGGTCGTAGAGGGCCTGATTCTGACCACCTCCCCGCGAAATCATCACCACATAGGCGGGCATGTTCGCATTCTCACTCCCCAATCCGTAGCTGAGCCAGGCACCGAGACTCGGTTTCCCGGGCACTTGGGACCCGGTGGCGATATAGGTGATGGCCGGATCGTGATTGATGGCCTCCGTGTGGAGACTCTTCACCACCGCGATCTCGTCGACCATTTTGGCCATGCGGGGGAGGATGTCCGTGTTGACCCACCGGCCGTCCTTGCCGGCCTGGTCGAAATGGAACATCGGGGCGACGCAGGGGAACGATTTTTGCCCGCTCGTCATGCCGGTGATGCGCTGCCCGTTGCGGATCGAATCCGGCAGTTCGACGCCATGGATCTTGCGCAGGGCGGGCTTGTAGTCCCAAGTGTCGATGTGGGAAGGTCCCCCATCGAAGAAGAGGTAAATGAGTCGCTTGGCCTTGGGAGCGTAATGCGATCCGGCGTTGGCCAGCAACTTGTCGTCGAGCAGGGTACTCAACGCGGCGGCCCCGAGACCATTGCCGGAATGGAGAAGAAAGCGGCGGCGGTTCATCATCAGAAGGGAAGCAAAGGGGAAATCGGAAGGCGGGCCTCAGTTTCGGGAAACGGTTTCATCGAGGTTGAGAATGACCTGGGCCGCCGAGGTCCAGGCGGCATGCTCGGCGGGGGAAATCGTTTCATCACGGGGAGAATCACCCACCGCCAGAAGGGCTTTGGCCTGAGCCTCATCGGTGGTGAACCGAGCCTGCTCTTTGACAAGGATACCCTGAATCACAGCGATTTCATGCGGCGTGGCCTTCCGGCCGGTGGCCAGACGGTAGGCGAGATCAACGCGCGCGGCGGTGTCCCGGGCTCCGCTTTTCAGCAGGCGCTGGGCGAAAGCGCGGGCGGCTTCCACAAATTGCGGATCGTTCAGCAGCACGAGCGCCTGCAGAGGGGTGTTGGTCCGGGAGCGCTGGACCACACAGGACTCACGGCTCGGGGCGTCCAGAAGGATCATGTTGGGAATCGGGGAAGAGCGTTTCCAGTAAGTGTAGAGACTGCGCCGGTAGAGTTTATCGCCCTTGTCCTGATCATATTTGAGTCCGGCATTGATGTTGACCTCCCCCCAGATCCCGTCGGGCTGGTAAGGTTTGACACTCGGACCACCCGGCAGATCCACGAGGAGTCCCGCGACTGAGAGGGCTTGGTCCCGGAGGAATTCGGCTTCCAAACGGTGTCGCCCCCCCTGGGCCAGCAGCCGGTTTTCCGGATCGCGCTCCCGGAGCACGTCCGACTGATGGGAACTCTGACGATACGTGGAGGACACCACCATTTGTTTGACCAATCGTTTCAGGTCCCACCCATGGGAGACAAAATCCCGGGCAAGCCAGTCGAGCAATTCGGGATGGGTGGGCAGCTCTCCCTGCATCCCGAAGTCCCCTAATGTCCGCACCAGACCATTGCCAAAGAGCAGCATCCAAACCCGGTTCACCGCCACTCGGGCGGTCAGAGGATTGCCCGGGTCCGTCAACCACCTGGCGAGCCCGAGCCGGTTCGACGGGGCGCCCGGAGGAAGCGGCGGCAGAGCCGAAGGCACCCCGGGAGTGATGATCGCGTCGGTTTTGGGTTGGTCGTAATTGCCCCGGTTGAGGATGTAGGTCATGCGGGGATTCGCCGCATTGTCCTGCATGACCATGCTGGTGGCCTGTCCGCGCGTCAGTTCAGCAAGAGCCAACTCTGCCCTGGCACGGCCGGACAGAGCCGTGAGATAGTCCCCGTCCTCATGGGCAAGGTAATATTCGAACAGGAGATTCTTCTGGGTCGGAGACCTTCGAGCCTCCGGAACGGCCAGAGCGGTCCGGACGGGATCCTGCTTAAGGGCATCGATTTCCGAAGCCGGCACCGCCCGTTGGTAAATACGGAGATCGTCGATCTCGCCCTGGACCCGGGCCGCTTCCGAGCGTGCTCCCAGCTTGAATGAAGCACCTGACTTGAATTTCCCTTTCAAACTGTCCTGTTCCACCGTCTTCTCCTGCAACTGTCCGTCGACATAGAGGGATACCCCGAAGGCCTTCATGGAACCGTCATACGTGACGACCACGTGGTGCCATTGGTCCGCGGAAAGCGGCTCTTTGGTGACCACTTTCAGGGCGTTGCGGGGCCATTGGTTGATGACGTGGGTCCCAATACTGCGTCCTTGCACCCAGAAATCGAATCCCTTGAAACTGTCTTTCACGTCCATCCGGGAAAGAATGGCCCCTCCTGAGGAGGCCGGCAGTTTGACCCAGGCGGCAAAAGTGAACGGCTTGGCGCCATCAAAGTCTGGCCCATCGGAGAAAGTCACCTCGGTGCTCCCGTCAAAGCGCACCCCCCGGCCGGCCTCCCTGGCGCACGTTTGAAGTTTCCCGGCAACCGCTCCAGCCTTCCCTCCCAGAATGTTGGTGACGACCCGGCCCTCGCGCTCGTCGAGCGGGACAAAATCCTGCAGTCCCTCGGGTTCCTGGGGAGGGGCGGTGCCACTGTCCGACGCCGGAGGAACGGCCCAAGCGGCATATCCAGCCTTTGCGGAGGTTCTCCGATCCTGCAGTTGCTGCTCGGCTTTGGTCAAGTCCAAGCGGACCGAACGGAGTTTCTCCTCTTCCACCGGGGCGACGACCGTCACAACAGGCGCCTGATTTCCGTTCCGGGTTTGCATTCCCGGATCGGAGGTGTTGTTGAAGTAGGCGAAAAACTGGTAGTACTCCCGCTGGCTGATGGGATCGTATTTGTGATCGTGGCACTGGGCGCACTCCATGGTCAGGCCGAGCCACACCGTCGAGGTCGTTTTGACCCGGTCGACCACGTATTCAACCCGCAATTCTTCGGGGATGGCTCCCCCCTCGTCCGAGGTCGCGTGGTTCCGGTTGAACCCGGAGGCCACCATTTGGGCGATCGAGGGCTGGGGCAGGAGGTCGCCGGCGATTTGTTCGATGGTGAATCGATCGAACGGCATGTTGGAATTGAAGGCCTCCACAACCCAGTCACGCCACGGCCACATGTCCCTCGGACCGTCGGCATGCTTCACACTGCTGTCCCCGTAGCGGGCCGCATCCAACCAGGAAACCGCCATTCTCTCCCCGAAGCGCGGGGACCGCAGCAGGCGGTCGACGGCATTCTCGTAGGCGGTGATCGAGGAATCTGAGAGAAAGGAATCGATTTCTGAAATCGTGGGTGGCAGCCCGGTCAAATCCAACGTGACCCGGCGCAGCAGCGTTTCCCGGTCTGCTTCAACGGAAGGGGTGAGACCGGAAGCATCCAGCCGGGATTGGACAAAGGCATCGATCGGGGAAAGTTTCCGCCCGGCTGGTCCTGGGACCTGTGGAAGAACCGGCGGGACGAAAGCCCAGTGCTTCTCGTAGGGGGCGCCCTCCAGAACCCTGTGTTTCAGGAGCGCCCGCTGGGCCGGAGTAATTTTTTTGCGGCTGTCGGGAGGTGGCATGATCTCTTCGGGGTCCCTGGAAAAGAGACGAGCCACCAATTCACTGGATTCCGCATTTCCCGGGGCGATGGCACCGGCGGAAACGGCAGCGTCACGGTCATCGAGACGGAGATCGCCTTTGCGGGTGCTGGCGGAAGGTCCGTGACAACTGAGGCAATTCTCCGAGAGCAACGGCCGAATGTCACGGTTGAAACTGAGAGGAGCTCCCTGCAGCAGCGGGGCGAAAGCATAAGCAACACCAATGAATGTCGCTTTGATGTAGCAATGGAAATCTGGGATCATGAGATCGGAGCCGGAGCGACTGTGGCACCGCAGGGTGCGGGAGGCGGAATAAATCGCGCGACCAGACAACCATTGCCCGCACCTGGGAGCAACTCAAGGGCGCGAAAGCGCCGCCAGGGGATCATTCTGCGACGATGAATTTGCCGCGGACTTCCGCCGTGGCACTCTCGTTTTCCAGGACATAGAATTCACTGTCATTGGAAAATCCGTCCTTGGTGGTCCAACCGAACGAAAGTTCCAGAATGAAACGGTGGCCCTCGATAGTCACGGCTTCTGCGGTCTGCGATGGCAACTTGACGTAATCAGCGTCAGCCCGCGGATCTTTGCCGTTGTTGGTGGTGGAAACCGTCTCCAAAACATAATCGAACAACAGAGGGCTGCCCCCATTCAGAGCGAATTGGATTCTCATCTGCACTTCGGTGATCCCGGAGGTCGCGTAGACAGTGCCATTGCGGTAAGAGACACTGCCTGCCACAAACTCGACTCCAGGGCGGAGGTCTTTGACATTGTTCCCACTGAACTGGAGTTTGTTGGACTGCTCTCCTTTGGGAGGATCGCCCCAGTCGATCTGGTTGCCCACGATTTTGACCACTTTGGTCGCTGGCCCCACGGCACTGTGGAATGAGCCACTGGTCTTTGCTGAAATCAGAAACAAAGGATCGGGTTTGGCAATGGTGGCGGTGGAGGTGTCACTCCGTGTGTAATGCGCTACCACTGGATCGACATAGGCCAGAATCGTGGCATCCGCAGAATCATACGCACTTGCGGAGAGCTTGAAGGGCCCGGTGTATTCAGCAAATCCAGCCCCCACAGTGTAATACAGTTTGCCGAGTCCGGTGGAGTTCGGATCCGCAAGCGTCACCGTGACTTCGGGATTCAGATCTTTGTCAAACGCCCCGGCAGAGGACGAAATGACGGGAGCCTCCAGCTTTTGAGCAATGACACCAAAGGCGCTGCTGGCCGAGGAACTGTCCAACCACCGGCCGGTGTCCGTCGTCTGGGAATACGCGATGACGGTGGCCGAGGGGTCTACCGCGAAGGGTCCGGAAT
>JADZAX010000602.1 GCA_020852405.1 Verrucomicrobiales bacterium | reverse complement strand
CCGTTGCTGGCCGAACAGTCCTCAATGGTGGCTTCCTCCCGGCTTTTGGCCCCGCCGAGGCGCAGGCTCGCCTGCGAGAAATCGTCACCACCGATCAGAAGATCCCCGATCACCCCGATGAAACCCCATTGTGCGGGATCCTTGGGATCTTCCCGGAGGTGGATCGTGCCGGTTAGCTTGCCGGTGACGGCGTCGAGCGTGCGGCATTCACCGCCCACCGCGACATGGACCGCATCGGCGGTGGCGACGAAATTCGTGCCACGACCATTCGCCCCGGGAATGTGTTTTTGATTGTAAGCCGTGCTCAGGGGAGCCTCCTCGTAGGTTTCATTGTAGTAGATGCCGAAGGTCCCAAGATTGCCGAAGTCATGCCGCCAAAGGCGGCGGCCGGTGTAGACATCGCGCGCCGTCAGGCTGTTCATGCCCTCAATGTAAAGCCGTCCTCCCACGACCTGCTCCGGCGGGCCATGGCCATGGCGAGGCAGCACATCGAGATTGGAATTGCCGCCGAACCACAGCACTCCCAGCGGCGCGCGGACCCGGGTGTCGTCGGATTTCACGGTGTTGCCGATGTCACCGTATTGGTGCGTCCAGTCCGCCGCTCCGGGGAGGGCTCCCTCCCGGATGATGAGTCGGAAGCCACCGCTGTCGACGATCCTGGCATTCTCGAAATCCTCCGACCGCACCGTGACCGGAGGACCGTTCAGGCAGAGAATGCCGCCATACGGACGCACGGAGGAATGGGCGGCCCGGAGCTGGGCAGGATCTTTCACCGGTCCGGTCATCACCACCAGATGGGCGATGTAGGGCGGCGCTTGGAAGGAGACCGGATCTCCCGAATGCGCGCTGAGGCGCGAGCCATAGAGACCGAGGGCATCGTAGTGGCGGCGGAGGGCCTCGATTTTCGTTGGATCGGATTCGATGACGTCGAGCCTCATGTCCGATTCCGTGAGCAGGGCATCGATCAAGGCACGATCATCGCTCCCAAAGACCAGTCCCTGGCCGGCCCGGTCGTCGAGTCTTTCCAGCAGTGTCCGTGCCTTGGCCACCGCTTCTGCGGAGGGAGGGATCGGCGCCGCTTTCGGGCTCTTCATGGATCCCTTCGACGTTCCGCTGCCATAGGCCAGAATGCGTCCATCGAGAGTCACCGCGATGAGTTTCCCCTGGGCGGCGAGCAGTCGCTGGATCGTTCCCTTCACAGGCACGGACCAGGTCACCTGCGGTTGCTCCTTGTCGCTGACGGGCAAGGCAATGGCGCTGAGACGGTCCTTGCCGGCGGCATAGAGATGTTGCCCCGCCATGATCAGGTCGCCCGAGCCGTCCGCTGGCAGTTCCCAGTAGATCTTCTCACTCGTCCCCATCGCACGGATCACAGGCCCGGCGGTGTCTGAGACTGCGGAGGTGTAGAGACGCTCTTGGGTGATGACGGGCTCGTTCATGGTGGAACGGCCCTGGGTGCCGGTTTTCAAATCGTAGACGCGGACTCCCCGGTCCCGGGTGTGGACGTAAAAATAGGTCCCACCCGAAATGACAAAGGAGCCTCCATTGCCCTTGCCGCCGTCATTGAGGTGGAAGTAACGGAGCCCTCCCGTGGCCCTGTCGAACGCCGCCGGCACGGAGCGGCCTCCCGGCACCAGGAGGGTGTCCTCCGTGGCCACGAGGGCGCCCTGCGGGGCCACTCCGGCAAAGGAAGGCGCGCTGTGGGGTTGCTTGATGAAATCAGAACCGGTGGAATCATTCACCCAGACGGTGCTGCCGGTCTCCGCATCCAGCGCATAGAGAAAGGTGCCCATGAAAGGCCAGATGCCTGCCGAGAAGTAAATCCGGCCATCGCGCACCACCGGGCCCCCGCGAGCCGGCCAGGCTGAAATGAGTCGGCGGTTTCCCAGTACCTTGCGCCCGGAGGGGGCGCCATCGAAGGTCCAGACCGGCTTGCCGTCCTCTGCCCGCACGCAGTGGAGCCGGCCATCATCGCTCGCAAAATAGACTTTCCCGTTCCATCCGACCGGAGGGAGTCGCACCGGGCCATCGGTGTAGGAAGTCCACACCTCCCGGCCCGACTCCAGATCTACTGCGACCACCTTGTCACTGTCATTGAAACCAAGGAAGAGCTTGTCCCCCAACACCACCGGTTCAAAGATCCGGTCATAGGTCATCAGGTCGTGGTTGAGCGGATCGTCCCACACCGGTTCCCGGGGCGTGTAAACCCGTTCCCATTCAAGTTGCAGGGTCTCTGGCAGGCTTTCCGGCGAGTCGGCACTGCGGGTGCTGTCGCAGCGCCACATCGGCCAGTCGGCCGCGGAAGCTCCGGTCGCCGGGAGCATCGACAGCATCAGCAAAGCGGCAGCAGGGAATCGCATGGGGAGGGGAAAGTGGCGATGGCGTCGGGAGGGCAATTTTCACGATGACGCGGGCCACCGTTTGCCCCGGGGACAACCGTGCCACACTTCCTGAGCCTAAACAGGACACGATCGCGGAGATCGTCCGGAGTAAACCTTCGTTTTTCCATGGGTATTGGCCAAAGGTTTTGCGAGGAGGGCAGGAGAAACGGGTCGCCTGCCTTGGTCGGTGTTGCTGGCTGATTGGTTTCTCTGAGCGGAAAGCGACCGTCACCGGAGGGGCAACCGTTCGAGGCGCCAACCACTTCATTTCAGGCATCCGGATGGCAGAACCCGGTCAGGAGCCGAGGTCCGGGTGGAATAGGAAGGCAGGAGTGATCCCGCGTGTTCAGTGCGCGCCCATGATGCCATTCATCCTCGCCTGCTAGGATACTGGCTGTCGAGGTCACTGCTGCCCTATTCGACGAAGAGCCGCTCTGCCCCCCCAGTCTGTCCTATAGGCGAAATTCCTCTCTTGGAGGATTGCTTTCTGCGTCTGGCTCGCCGATGGCGGGTTCCTCAACCCTCCCGTCATTGTCGTGGACAGCGGGCGAGGGCGGGCGAGGGCCTTCCACGTCGAGGTCCTGCAGCGTCCTTCGCCGTTTCTAGACTTGATCTCCAATTACTGAATGGAAGAGTGTAAGGAAGGGCCGGTGTGGCGATAGGAGGGGCAACACGGACTCATCTGGCAGTGCTGTCGGACTCATTTGTGATCGAGAGATACTAACGCCTTGACCATGTTATGGTGTTCCCTTTAGATCAAAGTTTCCGTAATTTTAGCAAGTGCTCGGCCCTGCTTGATTTGGACAACTAGTGCGCCGTCAGTAAAATAAGTGGCAAAAATTCGACCATTCTGCAAGAATGGCTGCGTGCCGAAAGCCCTTGCTCCCCTCGTCCTGACTGAACCTCAAAGAGTGGAATTGGAAACCTTAGCCCGGAGCAGAAGCAAGTCCGCCAGCCAAGTGCTGAGAGCCCGCATGATGCTGCTTTGCGCTTCGGGTCAACCCAATCGCCAGCTAGCCGCGGCCCTCGATGTTAAGCCCCACTCTGTTGGCCTATGGCGGAAACGCTTCGAACAAGACGGCTGCGCGGGGTTGCGGGATGAGACGCGCAGCGGCCGGCCCGCCAAGATCACGCCCGTCCTTAAGCAAACGATCGTCAACACCGTCTGCCGCAAGCCGCCCAAAGGTCTCAGCCGCTGGAGTGTGCCCAGCCTTTCCGCCAAACTCGGCATCAACCGCGACGCCATTCATCGCACCCTGCTCGAACACGATCTCCAACCGCACCGCCTGCGCACCTTCAATTTCAGCCCCGACCCACGTTTCGAGGAGAAGCTGCTGGAAGTTGTCGGCCTCTACATGTCGCCTCCCGACAATGCTCTGGTGCTTTGCGTGGACGAGAAGACCGGCATCCAAGCGCTGGACCGCACCCAGCCCATGCTGCCCCTGGCGGCGGGCAAGCCCCGCACCTGGAGCAACGAATACGTCCGCCATGGCACCCGGGCGCTGCTGGCCAGTATGAACATCGCCACGGGCGAGGTGGTCGCCCAAGTGACTCGTGACCGCAAGTCCGCGACTTTTCTCGGCTTCATGGACGCCGTGACGGCAAGGTATCCGGGCCAGCGGCTTTGTGTGGTGATGGACAATCTCAACACCCATACCAACCGGGCGGCGAAGGACTGGCTCAACGCTCATCCGCTGGTGAGCTTTCACTACACTCCCACCCACGCTTCGTGGGTGAATCTGGTGGAGTGCTTCTTCAGCATTCTGACACGCAAGGGGCTCCGGCAGCAAACGCACAAGTCGGGCCAGGCGCTGGAACGCTTCCTAACGGACTTCATCGCCGTCTACAATCGGACTTGTGGTCCCTTCACCTGGACCAAGGGACCAGAGAAGCTAAGCCGCATCATCCAACTGACCCAACTTGCCCAAAAGGCAGGCATCGCTTGATATGCCGCTTACTTATCCGACGATGCACTAGTATCGCCGAAGTCGCCCGACTCGGTTTGCTGGACCGCCTTTTTTGGGAACCCGGCACCCGCACCCGCCTTCGTGGCGGGTGCGTTCGTTTTCGGGACGCTGGCGCACTAATGGGCGAGCATGGAGTCGTCGGCAACGAATCGTAGCGCTACTACTTTAAGTTGGAAATTAAGTTTCTGTAATTGATTCCGCAAAATATCATTGATTTGTAACTGTTTTCGGAAAAATGTAATGAAATCGGTGTAGGGTAGATGATGCGGGGAGGAAAATAATAAAATCCGCAGAAAAGACCGATTTCGTAATTGTTTCCCCAGAAATGTAATCAAATCCGGATGGACATCCCCGAAAGTAAGCCTCTTGGATACGCGTGGCTCGCCGAACGGTTCGGCATCGTCACGATGCCCCACTGGAAGGAAAGCCACTCGCTCTCGAAGGGGGCGCGCCGTCACGTCGAGCGAGATGGGCGGGTCATCGAATATCTACCCGCCGCCCAAGGTCCCGGCGAAGACGTCTTCGAACAACTTGAATTCGCGCTTCGCCGCGAGGGGCTTCATCTGGAACTGCTCCGGAAATTGCTGAGGCAAAGTATCGACCCGCTTGAACTCACCGCATACGTCCAGACCAGGCCGACCGGCCGTTACGCAAGGATCCTCTGGTTTCTCTACGAGGGTTTCACCGGGGACCGATTGAACCTTCCCGACCTCAAACAGGGGAACTACATCGAATTACTCGATTCCGCACTCTACGTAACGGGTCCACCGGCGAAATTCAAGCGCCAGCGACTCAACTCCAACATACTCGGAACTCTCTATTTCTCGCCCATGGTGAGAAGGAAGGGCTTACCCGACTGGGATGAATCCGTGATGAAGGAGCGGTGTGCCTCGATTGTCGGCGAGTACCCGCCGGAGATCTTCGCCCGCGCCGTCCGCTACCTCTACGCGAAAGAGAGCAAGAGCAGCCACGAGATCGAACGCGAAACGCCGAGTCAAAAGCGGGCGGAGTCGTTTATCGCGCTTCTAGAGCAAGCCTGGCACCGGAGTTTCCTGAACAAAGAAGCCCTCGTCGAACTGCAACAGGCCATTGTGGACTCTCGATTCGCGAACTTCGGATGGCGAAGCGAGATCGGCGAACAGATCTATGTTGGCGAGACACTAGCTTCCGATCTTGAGCGCGTCCATTTCGCGGGACCGAAACCGGAAGACCTGGAGAACCTGATGAAGGGATTTCTCGCACTGTCGAAGAATATCACCGACAGTGTTTGCTGGACGGGCTTAGAAGAGGTTGATGAACTGTTTCGATTTCGGTCCAAGGTCCCCACGTTAGTCTCGGCTGCGGTCATCTCCTTCGCTTTCAACTTCCTCCATCCCTTCAGTGACGGGAACGGCCGCATCCATCGTTTCCTTCTCCACCATGTCCTCGCGCATAATCATTTTGGTCCCGAAGGTATCATCCTTCCTGTATCCGCTGTGATCCTTAACCACCCGCGCGAATACGACCAAGCGCTCGAAAGTTTCTCGAAACCCCTGATGGAGCGGGTCGAATACACCCTCGACGACCGCATGCGGATGACCGTCACGAATGACACGGCCGACTTCTATCGCTACATCGACCTGACCGAGGCGACACGGATCACTATCGAGTTTATTCGCGAAACGATTGAGACGGAACTGCCAGCCGAGCTTCGCTTCCTGACGGCCTACGACGAGATTCGTCGGGAGATGCGAGAGGTGGTGGAACTGCCCGACCGCATCGCCGATCTCTTCGTGAAGCTTTGCCGACAGAATGGAGGCACGCTCTCCAAGCGGAAGCGGGAACTGCCGGAGTTTACCCGCCTCACGGAATCCGAAATCTCGGCGATCGAGGGGATCGTGAAGAACGTTCTCGGTTTCGCGGAGTCAATCACTGGGAGCGAGGAGCTCCCTTCTCATTGAATCGGGCGCCAAGATTTCACCCTATTCTCCGAAGCCACCTT
>JADZAX010000601.1 GCA_020852405.1 Verrucomicrobiales bacterium | reverse complement strand
GGCGCGGCCATGCTCCAGCGAGACTCGACCCCGCAGAGCCATGTCGTCATGGTCCCGCCGCCGCTGTTCCCCGTCACTCCGACCTGTGCCGGATCCACTTCCGCACGGGTCAGCAGGTAGTCGAGGGCTCGCATCCCGTCCCAGGCACGCCAGCTCCCCAGAAAATCACCCACCAGCACCTGCTGGTTGCCCGCCATATTGTGCTGGCTCGTCGTGCCAGGATAGGTCAAACGGCCCTCCGGGGTGAAATACATGCCCCGCTCGCCCTGGCCGAGGGGATCATAAATGAGGACGACATAGCCGAGCCGGGCCAATCCTTGGGCGAAGGATTGGTAGGCCTCCCCTCCCTTGCCTTCGCTGGAATGGCCACAGGTCCCGACCACTCCCGGTCGGCGCTTGGTTTCGCCTTTCGGCAGATACAGGTTCGCCGTGACGAAAAATCCCGGACGGCTTTCGAAGATGACATTCTCAATGCGGTAGGCATCGCGCTCGACAGTTTTGGTGACCCGGGCGTTGAGCGGGGAACGGGTCGTCGGAAATGGTCCGAAACATTTCTGAATGCGTTCACGGACCTCCCGCACGTAAGCCTCAGCATCCGCTTTGGTTTTCAGCCCGGCCTTGCGTTCCAAGGTTTGTTTTTCGAAACGCCGGACCCGCTGCAGGTAGTGATCATGCACCATCCGCGGAAAGCGCCAGAGTGGGGCCATCTCTTCGGCTTTCTCCTCTGCCCCGGCCCAGTCCCAGGCACCGGCCAAGGAAAGTCCGGCCCACTGGAGGAGCAACCGGCGAGGGGCGGAGCTGGCGAAGAGATCGGTTTGCATCGCCTCATTACAACGGAACGAAGCGCGTTCGTCCACGCCGCAATGGCGTGCCTTTTCTGGCGTGTCGCCGCAAGGGAATGAGGCAAGTTTGGAATTCCTGGCGCTTTCCCCTTTCGTTGGCAATTTTTTGTCCGATGCTGGACCTGTTTGATGACAACCCCCACTGCTGCCCACCCATGCGCTGTCTGATCCTTCCTCTCCTCGCCTGCTCCTCCTTGCTGTCCGCCCAACAAGCCCCCTACGACGTGTTTCCTCCGGCTGAGCCTCCCTACTACCGGGTGCGGCACGAGGCCTCCTCGAAACCGGGAGAACTGGCTTTCAGTGCGAACTACACCGTGTGGATCCCGGCCGATGTCAAAACCCTCCGCGGGGTGATCCTGCACCAGCATGGTTGCGGTGAGGGGTCCTGCAAGTCCGGACTCACCGGAGCATTCGACCTCCATTGGCAGGCTCTCGCCAGGAAGCACGACTGCGCCCTGCTGTCGCCGGCCTATGAGCAACCGGACAAGGCGGATTGCCAGCTCTGGTGTGATCCCCGCAACGGCTCGGACAAGGCCTTCCAACAGGCTCTCGCCGATCTTGCTGGAAAATCGAGGCATCCCGAACTCGCCACCGTGCCGTGGGCCCTCTGGGGGCACAGCGGCGGCGGTCATTGGGCCGGGGGCATGGTCCTGCTTCATCCCGGGCGCGTCGCCGCAGTCTGGTTGCGCTCCGGCGTTCCGATGCTCGAAGCGAACGCATCCCGCCCCACGATCAAGACACACACCATCCCTGATGCCGCTCTCGGCGTTCCGATCATGTGCAACCTTGGCACCAAGGAAGGGGTGAGCGAAAAGGAAGGCCGATTCGCCGGCGTCTGGCCCGCCACCGACGCGGTCGTCACCGCGATGCGGGCCAAAGGAGCGCTCATCGGCTTGGCGGTGGATCCCTTCACGGCTCACGAGTGCGGCAACCAGCGCTATTTCGCGATCCCCTGGCTCGATGCCTGCCTCACCGCCCGCCTGCCGGACCACGCCGGGGAGCCACTCCGGCCCATGCCCACCCACGACGCCCAACTGGCTCCGCTCCTCGGCACCGCGGCAGTCCCCGCCGCCAGCTTCAAGGGCGACGCCGCCACGTCCATCTGGCTGCCCAACGAGGCCATCGCGGCGGCTTGGTCCCAGTATGTCAAAGACACCGCCCTGGTTGACCCCACCCCGCCTCCGGCCCCGACCCAGGTGCGGGTCAAGGACAACGTCCTGACTTGGGAAGCGGTGGCGGATCTGGAAAGCGGACTGGCGGGTTTCATCATCGAACGCGATGGCAAGGTGCTCGCCACCTTGCCGGAACAGGGCAAAAACCCATTCGGTCGCCCGATTTTCCAGAATCTGCAGTACAGCGACACTCCGACCCAGCCGCTGGTGGAAATGCGCTACACCGACACCACCGCGGAAGCGGGCAAAACGCACACCTACCGGGTCATCGCGGTGAACACCGTGGGAGCGAAGTCAGAATAGACCGACCAAACAAGTCTTTGGCTTCCGCCCGGCTCAGAGCGCCGCGAGAAGCTTGTCGTGAATGTTGTCGAAGCCACCGTTGCTGAAGACAACCACGACATCGCCATCGCTCACCTCCTGCTTCAACCGCTCCACGATGGCATCGGCCCCTGACTCGTAGAAGGCCGGCCTCCCGAGGCTCCGCAGCTCCTCCATCACCGCGGCGGGATCGAGACGATCGTCCTCGGGCACCTTCCCCGCATTCTCCACGGCGGAGACACAGACTCCGTCGGCGAGCGCCAGTGCGGCGGGAAGTTCGTGCTGGAAAACCTTCCTCCGGGTCGTGTTTGAGCGGGGTTCGAAAGCCG
>JADZAX010000600.1 GCA_020852405.1 Verrucomicrobiales bacterium | reverse complement strand
GCTTTCAAGCGACAATGGAGGCGAAAGGTGGTCGGACAACCGGCCTCTTTTTCACCACAAAGCCACGCTGTGGGAAGGAGGAATCCGGGTGCCCTGCCTGCTGAGATGGCCCGCCCGCCTGCCCAAAGGCAAGGTCAGCGCCCAGATGGGAATCACGATGGATCTCAGCGCCACCTTTGCCGCGGTGGCAGGTGCGGCACCGGTCCCGGGCCACCGCTTCGATGGGGTAAATCTGATCCCCCTCCTGACCGGGGAAGTCCTTGAAAGCTCGGATCGCTCCTTCTTCTGGCGCATCCAGCGATCCAACCGGAAGATGAGAGCGGTTCGCCACGGCCAGTGGAAATACCTCGACGATGGCGGCACGATGGATCTCTTGTTCGATCTGAAAAACGACATCTCGGAACGGGACAATTTGAATTTTCAGCATCCCGAGATCGTGGCCGATTTGAAAAAACGGCTCGCGGATTGGGAGCAGGAGATGGAACGGGAACCGAAAACGTTCCGAGTGCGCTGACTGGTAGCAATTCGGAAAACGCCTTCTCCGTTCTTGGGCACAGCATGGAAACCGCCGGGCAGGAAACTCCCACCCGGCGGTCCAACTTAGGCTTGATCTGACAAGTCTCTCCCGGGGGAGAATGAGACTCAGCTAACCGGCACAAGGCGGGGTTTCACCTCGCGCGTTGCCGGGAGTCGCAGGCTCAGAATGCCATTCTCGACCGAGGCCGTGACCTCATCTGCGGCAATCAGATCATCGCGCAACGAGAGCTCGAGACGGTAGTCGGAGGGCACGGGAGCCGCGCCGACAGGACGCCAGTTCTCCGGAACGGACCCGGAGCGGGACGCTTCGATGGTCAATTCCCCCTTTTCCAGGGTGATCTTGAGGGCATCCTTGGGGACACCGGGAAGTTCGACCCGGAGTTCCCATCCGGCATTCTCCGGAAGTGCCTCCAGACGATGCCGGGGCACCATGGGCCGGGATTTGGCTGGCGCCTGAGGGGCCGCCGTTTGCGGGGTGTTGGGTTTGCAGCAGGAAGTGTTCATGGGATGATTAATGTGGGTGTTGTATCGCGATGAATGGCGGTTGTTTTAGTCGATGTTGATGAGCTTTGGTTTGCGATCTTCCGCCTTGGGCAGGGTGACGGTAAGAATCCCGTCTTCCAATTTTGCGGTCACTCCCTCCGCGTCGACTCCTTCAGGCAGGGAGACAGATCGTTTGTAAACAACCGACTCTTCCGTTTTCTGGCCGGCCTTGGCTTCCTGAACACTCACCAGGAGTGCGATGGACTGGATTTCGAGCTTGACGGCCTCTTTCTTGACCCCCGGCAGGTCGAGCCTCACAAAATAGTGATGATCGTCCTCGAAAAGATCGGCCGCTCCCGACCGGGAGGGGAGTGCCCCCGGGCCAAAACGGTGGGCCAGTTCAAAGAGGCGGCCGAATCCCTCGAATGGACCTGAGAAAATCCGGTCAATGTCATCCAAGGCATGGGCCAGTGGGTGTGATTGGTAACGCACGAGTTTCATGATGATCAGAGGTTTTACTTTTGGGTTTGAGTTCTTTGAGATTTCCTCAACAGAATCTCTTTTGTTTCACTGAGGTGTATCCGCAAACTTCATACCCAACATCGGATACCCGGATTTATGATTCTTTTACAAGGCGTTACAACACAGGCCGACTCTCACGAACTCGACCAAAATGCGCCTTTTTGACACTCATTGAGACATTTTCGCTCATTTTATATGAGCCATTTTGGCACTTAAATTGCTCAGATTCCTCGGTTGCACGCTTCCGGGAAAAGGCCAGTGATTACCCGCGACTGCGCCATTCTTTCTTTTCTCCACTTCATGAGCCCCAGCCACACCCGCCTGCACATTCCCGGTCCTGTCGAAGTTTCCCCCGAAACCTATGCCGCCATGTCGGCTCCGATGATTGGCCACCGCGGCAAAGAGTTCCAGGCCATTTACGCCTCCATGCAGCCCGGCCTGCAAAGCCTCCTGGAGACCACCCAACCGGTCTTCCTGAGCACTTCCTCCGCCTGGGGCATCATGGAAGGTGCGATCCGGAATCTCTCCCTGAAGCGGGTCCTCTGTTGCTGCTCAGGAGCATTTTCAGACAAGTGGGTCGACGTGGCCCGCCGTTGTGGCCGTGAGGCCGACGCGCTGCAATTCGAATGGGGACAGCCCATCGCCCCCTCCGCAGTGCAGGAGAAATTGGCGACCGGCCTCTACGACACGGTTACCTTGATCCACAATGAAACCTCGACCGGCGGTCTCAATCCGGTCGCCGAAATCGCCTCGGTGGTGCGCCAATATGAGGATGTGATGCTGGTCGTGGACACGGTCTCCTCGCTTAGCGCGATGCCCACGCCGGCAGAGGCCTGGGGTGCCGACGTGGTTCTGGCTGGGAGCCAAAAAGCGCTTGCCCTGCCCCCCGGACTGGCCGTTTTCACCGTTTCACCCCGAGCCATGGAGCGGGCCAAGTCAGTTCCGGGTCGGGGTTACTATTTCGATTTCCTCGAGTTCCTCAGCAACCACGAGAAAGACATGACTCCCAGCACTCCGTGCATCAGCACCATCTTCGGTCTGGCCCATACCGTGAAGAAAATCGAAGCCGAGGGCATTGCCGCCCGCCACGCCCGCCATGCGGCTCTCAATGC
>JADZAX010000599.1 GCA_020852405.1 Verrucomicrobiales bacterium | reverse complement strand
GTCCACCAAGTGGGTGCCTAGGTCTTTTCTCCACCTCAGGCTCAGAAAACCTTGGCGAGTGCCCAGATCTTTGAACCAATGATTGAGAGGTTCGAAGGCGGCAGGGTTCAATGTGCGATCAGAGCCACTGACGATATGTGCCATACAGCGGTATAGGTCGTCTGGCAGGTTCAGTTCCGGAACCACCGTCGGCTGCCCGTCCCTCACTTGCAGGATCATCTGGGAATCTGACGGCGGGATATCCACCGCGCTAACGCGAACCCGTGCCTTCCGGCGTAATTGCTCGATAGAAGTGTCTCCGCTCACGATGGGGGCTCGGAATACCTCCATGGCCGGTCTACCTACCGGTGCACCAAAGGCATGATCTGGCTTCTGATTCGTGTCCGTTTCGACGAACAAAAAGCGAGTGTGCTCCGGGCAGGAGCACCCGGTGGCGCTAAAGAATAATCTTTGGGTTTCTTCCAGCATCTTCAAACCGGAGGTGCCGAGTCCGATGAAGAGCATGGGAGTGGAATAAGTATTTTTATGAGCACTTTCCATGTGGCTAATGTTTGAGTGCGGAACGGATATTGTGACGGATTCCGAGAAGGATCACGAGCAACGTGGAGGAGACCAGAATTTCGGGCAGAAAACGGAGATTGAAAGCTAAGCTCCACATCGATTGAATCCCCGAAGTCCCGAGGTTCCAGTTCAACACAAACAATCCATAGACCTGCATGAGAGCCAGCGACCAAAGCATGCCCCAGAACCGGCTCAAGGCGATATCCAATTCTCTTGGATTCGCCGTGCGACGGTATATCGAATTAAGTAAGATGAAAGTCAGGAAGTAGTAGGTGAGCGCAGCCGCACAGGCCAGCAGAGCGGTCTTCATCCAATACCCGGTTCCCCAGCCTTCCGGCAAATACAAGAGGTATTCTATCATGTTAATGTTTGGAACTCGCCGAAAAAGTGGATTTGATAGGAGGAGGACCAAATGCTATGGGTTTTAGGCTGTTCCTTCTTGCAAAAATTGCATTTAGGGAAACAACCAGAAAAATGACATCGAATATGGCAAGGGATCATTGTGTCGATTTCAATTCGGATATTTTTCGGTTACCCCGGGGATTCCGCCTCCTTCCCTTTCTTTTTTCGTTTTTAAAATCCGTAACGTTAAGCTCAATAAAAACAATGGCCAATCACAAAATCTCCATCCCTCAGTGCCCTTTCATCTCCGGCTCGCGTTCGCGGTGGTAAATGACCCAGTCGGCGTTTTCGGCGAGAGCCTCGCGACCGAGTTCGCGGAGGAGTGCCTGGATCCCCTCGGTGTCCCCCGTGACCTTCAGGGTATCGAAACGATTCAGGGCGGTCTGATAGAGCGAGGCCATCCAACCATAGCTCCGGGACTGTTTTTCGAAGAGACGCTTCTCCAGGTACTCGTGGCACAGCCCGGCGAGCACACCGCCCATCGCGATGATCATGATGAAGACATGGGTGGTGCCGTCGTATCCGATGTGGTGATCGTGATGCCAGTGGACCCACAGAAGCCTTACCGATTGGATGACGGTGGCGGCGAGGGAGATGCTCAGAAATCCCTGCGCCCAGCGGTGGCAGAGATGGGCGTTGTCGTGATCGCGTTTTTCGTTCTTGGCGAAGAATTCCTGCTGAGTGGTCATCCATCGGACACGGATCTGATCCAAGGTGCCTGGATCCGGCAGGTGATCTGGAAGATAGGAGCAACGGAAATCGTGTTCACCGGACTGCACGGAACAGACCCGCAGGGCGGCACGGATCCAGTCCAACTGGCTGCGACAACTGCGCAGGTAGTAGTCCGCCGCATTCTCCCGCAGACCGGCCAATTTCCAGAACAGGTGCACTCGCATCGCCTCGGCGAGGGCGCGGAAATCGAGGTAGCGATTGTAGATGCGCCAGCGGCGCTCCTGCCACACCAGTAGCCAACCAGCGCCGAAAAGCACGGGATAACCCACCAATAGCGCCACCTGTCCCGGAGCAAGGTGGGCATAACATTCGAACAAGGTCACGGTGAGAAAAATCAGCCCGAGGATGGTGATCAACACTCGGAGGCTCGCCCATTGCCACCAGATCGCCAACTGATCGGCCTGTGCGAAGCGGTCGAGAAGGAATCGCAAGGGCGGCGACAGCGCCGTCTGCTCCGATTCAGGAAACAGATACCCCTTCGATATTGTCATCCCGGCGGCGAGCCGGGAACCGTGCTTCGTGGTATGGCGGTTGAATCGGTCGAAGTTTTTCGCAATCTCTCCAAACGCCCGGAGAAGGTCCTTCGAGGGCTCGTCAATGACATCCGTTTTCTCCATCGGTGCGGTCGTCGCACCCCGCCGTACCGGGAAATGCCAGACGGGACCAGTCTCCGGTTCGTCGAGATGGCTGGCCCCCAGAGCAAAAGGCGCGGAGGTCCCCTCCCGATGCCATCGGATCACCTGCCAGGTCTGGCTTTCATCGCTTTCCACCCCATCCCAAATCGCGATGAGCGCCTGGCAATGCCGGGTGAGATAACGGCCCACGGCTTCGAAACATTGCTGTTGGAGATCCGGTGATCCGGCCAGATCGGATTCGATTATGCCGTCGGGCAGAGGCAGGCAAATCGCATGTTCCGCCCGGGCGAGCAGGGTCGCAAACTCACTCACGTCTCCGCCGCGGTGGCGCAGTTCATCACAGACTCCCTCCGGCCAAGGCAAAATCACGGCGAGATCGACACCCGGCATTTCCGTCGCCACTTTCGCGGCCAGTTGATCAGCGCCCGGCCCCAAGGCGGAAAGAAGAAGGAGGGGAGTGTTTTCGTAAGCCCTCATGAGGCCAGTGAAAAATTCCCGGAGCTGCGCCTCAACTCTCGGGATATCGTCCGGGTGGAGCGACCGGTGGCCCGTGACGGCGACGACGAGAGGAAGAAAAGCAGTCTCCATATATAACGGGTTATGCCCTAAGCGGAAGACAAGGTCAAGCGCTATTGCCAATGCGGTGAGGGCATCTATTGCGTCTAGCTAGCGTCGTAGCATATTCGTTTTCAATCTCTTTTGAGTGAAGAAAAATCCGCCTGGAACGCGTGCCCTAATTGGCGCCCCGGCACGCCGTGCGTGGCCAAGAGCTAGCTTCTTCCCCCCCTGCCGAGCTTCAGTTGGTTTTGAAAGCCATTCCCCAATTCCTGCGCGGCGGCTGACCAGCCTTCCCAGTTTGGCCCTTGGCAAGACGTTCTACAGCCGTTACTGTCGTTTCTGTGAGGAACGGTTCTTCGTGAGCCTCTTTCTCGAACTGGCCAAAGTCGCCTACTGAAATCCACGCTTATCGATTCGTTCTGCAGTCTCATGGACACGCTGACCGATTGGGATATTCAGCAACGTGCCGTCAATTGTTGCACAAGTCAGAAGATCGTCTTTCCATGCCAGCACAATTCTTCGCCATTTCCTATTACTCCGGCCAGGCTTAGGACCCTACGGTTCAGTGGTATTCCCAGGATCATAAACAAGGCGAAAACCGGCAAACGGCCAGGCTTTCTCATGCTCTAAAATGTAGACACTCGCCCCACCAAGCGTATTCTTATGAGGAACATCTAGCCGCAGGGACTCTTTGTCGGCGTCAATCCAAGACCCTCCCCGGAGCATGGGTTCGCCCGTCGAATCTCCTGTGACAAATTCCCGGACATTTCCTTCCAAATCAAAGAAGCCCAATGAATTAGGTGGAAAGCTTCTCACCGGAGCGATCTTTTCTATCCCGTCGTCGTATGATCCGTTGATCGGATACTCAACCTTTCCGAGTTTCCCCCAACCCCGCAGCGCCTTGTCTCCAAAATTGCCACTCGGAGGCCCTTCGGATGGGCCGCCTAGGTTGGGAGGGTATTTATCTCCCTGTGAATTCAATGCGGCCAAGCTCCATTCGGAATCGGAAGGCAACCGGTAGAGTCCCGTTTCAGGTATCACCCTTGAAGTTCTATCTTTCTCTGTCAACCATTTGCAGAACGCCTCGATGTCTTTGAAGGACACCCCCAAGACAGGAGCGCTTTCTGCCAATTCGTAGCGCCGACAAAGGGCATCCCAGCTGATCTCGCCTTCCTCATAGTCCAGGCTTCCGTTTACCGTCCGCCCCCAGTATCGGGTTTTAGTTGGTTTCCATCCAGTTTCGGACAGGAAAAGTTTAAAATCCCGGTATCTCATTTCAAATCGGGCGAGGAAGATTCTCGTGCCTGAAAGCGCCACAAACTCCATGTCTTCGATGGAACCTGTGAAAAGGTTCAGCCGTTCCTGTACCATGCTTCTCCATGTCCCGGCCTCAATGGGGGGAATTACCCGCGCCGCCTTGAGGGTCTCGATCTCCTTCTTGGCCCCGGCAAAACTAGCCTCCTTTTCAGCCTGTTGTTCAGGTAAGACGACAAGTCCTTGCCAAAATAGAATCTTCGCCCTCAGGAACCTGCCCCTGGAGCTGATGTCAGCGGAGTCTAGAACGCTGAACTCTTGCCCTGCATGCCGCAATTCATTTCGGCCAGCGTCAGCCAACTCCGTGTTCCATCCCAGAGGATCGTCGGCAAGCCGGAATTCGGCCATCCCAAGAAGTCGATGATAGTTCGCCCTAGCGACAACTGCGGCTTCAGAAATATCGTTCTCTGGAGGCAATTCAGCAAAGATTTGCCGGAAGCCTGACTCTGCCTCCTTCTGGGAAGGCCTGATACTGGGAGGGTAAGGCGCCCCGGACCGCAAAGCGGAAACCCAAGCTTCTTGGCGCAGAAGCACCCAGTCAGACTTCTTAGGAGACCAACTCAGGAATTCTCCAAAATCATTGTCATCCCCGGATGACAACGCCTCCTGCGCCAGTTTGATCGCCACCGGCAAATGGGCAGGTTCCCGCATCAGTTCGCGACTCAAAGCCAAGGAGGCGGCAATCCACGCCATCTGGCGCTCAAACGGTTCGGTAATTGTCAAGGGAAGACGGTCTGCCAAAAAAGAATCCACTTCAGCCAACAAAGCCGAAAACTCCTCCGGAACAGAGATCATTTGCCAACGGCACAGCAAATGCTCCCACTCCAGCCTGTTCAAACAAAGTTCAGCTCTTGGTTTTTCCAGCCCATTTCCGCCAACCAGTGGCAGCATGCCCTTGACGAGTTCCAATGTTTCCCGGCACTGTTGCTCGGCAGTGTCCGGCTTGCCGCCTCCTCGCAATTCCTCGTTGATCACCAACATCAAATCCGTGGCACACCTCGCCCAGAACACGCGCTCCGAGGCGGTTTTCGCGACGGAGGAGGGATTCATCAACTGGTGGCCGGCCAAATGAAATAGACGGTAGACCTCTTCGAGAACGACCGGCTCAATAGGCAGACCATCATTCCGCGCCAGCTTGTTCCGGAGCTCCACACGGCTATCCATGAACTCGTTCTTCAATGAAACGTAAACCTGCTCCTTTGTTGGTTCGGCAGGCGGAGCCGGATTGTTGGCGGCCAACTGCTTTTTCAAAGCCTCGACCTGCCGTTTGGCGGCATCGTAGTCACTCATCTGCGCGCGGAGTTTGGCGCTAGCCTCGGACTCATTCTGCAGCAGAAGTTTTAGACTGCCATTTTCGAGCTCGGAACTGGTCTTGAGATCCGCGTGTTCCTCCTGAAGCAGTATCAATTCCTGGGAAACCTTCTGCCACTTTCGGTCCAGATCCAGCGTTACCTTCGACAGTTCTTCATTGATTTCCTTGTAAGCCTGATTGGATTTCGCAAGGTTCTCGTTTACCATATCCAGGTGCTGATTGGTCTTGCCAAGGTCGGCGATTGCCAAATCTCGCTGTTGATTTGCGAGGCGGATCTCAATGTTCGAAAGAACGGTGACAATTGCCACAATGAACAAAAGGACCGCGATGGCAACCGCTGCCCGGAGTCGCAGCCGTCTCAGGCCCTTTTCCGTGAGTCCTTTCGGACGTTGCTTCATTACCGGCTCGATCAATCGATCATGGGAGAGTTCATAATGGGGAGACCCCCGTATCAGTTCCGATCGGATCAGCCGGAACTCGCACAGCTCCTGCAATGTGCGTTTGGATACGTCGTAGGTTTCAACAATCTCATCTTCCCGAAGCAATGATCGACGTCCTTCGGTCACGAGTCCTTCCGCAAACAGATGCTGAACCCTTTTTGCCGCCCTGGGCGCTGACAGCTTGGCCAGAGATTCCAAATAGTAATCCTGCACGATGGCGGAGAGCCCTTCGGACCCGTTCAAATAGCCTTCCGGAACCCTTCGCTCTTCAATTCCCGGCGTCGTCTCTTCCAGAGCCGTCATCGCCTCCTCAACGTGTCGGCAAACAATCTGCAATGGAAACGGATCCACCTTGGCCCGAGCCCTCCATTGGTCGGTCATTTCACCAATCGAGTCTCCCTGGTGAGCCGCGTCGAGCGAGACAAAACGCAGGAGCACATCCAGTTCGCTTTCACTCCAACTCAGCCGCGGGGACCTGAAGCAGAGTCCCATCTGCCGGCACTCGGATGGCTGCACCACGGCCGCCCGTCCCTGCTCGTAGGTAAGCGGCTGAATCAAGAAAAAATCCTGGAAAATGCCTGGTATTCGATCACTGAACTGCCGCAATTGACCCACGAAATCATCCCTGATCACGATTACAATCCGGACCTCAGGAGCTGTCCGCAGAGCGGCCGCATTTCGATTCCTACGCGAATTGCGCTTGTCGTTATCGGAAGGTTTTCCCTTTTTCTCAGGTGGCAACATCCGAACGACCGAGGAGAGTTGATCCACGATCGCCTCCCTGATCATGTAGGTCTGGGCAGTAAAAATCTCCTCAAACTGGTCCAGCACAAGCACCGGCTGCAGGAGATCGGCTCCCCGCCAAATGTGACTCGTCTTGAGAAAATCCCAGAGACTGCCCCTGTCCCCTTCGGTAACATCGAGCCCAACATTGGCAAGTTCGGCGGACGCCCTTCCCACCAGAATATCGAGGGCTTCCTGCGAAGAATCAGCAAACGCTTTGCTGGGGATCTTTCCAACCCGCGACCGAATGATGGCACAGCCATGATCCTGCAGCCTCGGGAGCAGGGCGGCGTTGATGAGCGAGCTTTTTCCGATTCCCGAGTGACCGGTAACCACGGTCAGCCTACTTCGCAAGACGGTGACGAAGAGTTCATCCGCCTCTTTGGTGCGCCCAAAGAAGACAGGAGCATCCTTGGCTTCAAAGGACCGAGGTCCAGGAAAGCGATCGATCGCAACTGATGGTTCCCCTGCCGCGGTTTCGCCTGCGGCCTCATCATTGGATAACCCAGGATCCAAATTCATAATGGTCAGTCCTGTTCGCCACTGCTCCTTACCCGCAGCGTGCATTCGCGCTTGAGTTCAAGGACCAGGCGATCCCTTCCTTCCTCTGTGCTGATATCAATAGATTGAAATTTTGCCAGTTCGGGAGCCTCTTCACAGGCTTCTCCCTTCACCGGAAAAATGAACCTAAAGCCGTCCCTGTAGTCACGTGCGAGGTCCAACGCAACCCTGATCTCCCTGACGAACCAGGACTTGAATTTGGCGTTTCGATTTCTGGCCGGATCTTCGGTCTCTTTGGTCTGGAAAAGCAAAAAATACTCAGCCTCCTCACTCAGAGCCCGCGTTAAATTTTTTTCCCAATCGACCCC
>JADZAX010000598.1 GCA_020852405.1 Verrucomicrobiales bacterium | reverse complement strand
CCGCCGCCGCGAGGCGGGTCACCGAACCGCCATTGGCGAACTGCAGGCCATTGAGCGCCTGCGGATAGTCGGGGATTCCCCCCACCTGGAGCCACTCATCTGCGCGGGCCACGAGGTCAGCGAGTCGGGAGGAATTCGAGGGCATGGGCCAGCGGTAAGCCGGATGCCGCATTCTTTCAAGCGCTCTCTCCCCGACCCGGAGGTGAACCCCTGCTTGATGGATGCAACAATCTGCGGTTTGGTGACGCTTTAAGGAAAACAACGCTTTTCCGACCATGAAATCCTCCCTCGCCAGCGCCCTCCGTTTCACCATCGCTCTCAGCATTGCTTTGGCGGTGCTTTGGACCGTAACCCGTGGCCAGGATCGCTACACGTTCTTCGATCTCCTCGCGGGGAAAAAAGTCATCGCCGGCCAGTTGCCCCTGCCGGTGGCCCAGGCGGCCCAGCCCAGCGCAACGGTCCGGCCGATCCAGGCCAAACCAATCGATCTGAACGCCCCTGAAATCCTGCAACAGGTCAACGATGCGATGTCCCAGCTCGCGGCGGGGGTGGTCCCCTCCGTGGTCACCGTCGACACCATCAAAAGAGTCGATGTCTCGGAAATGGTGCCGGTCGATCCCTACGGCTTTTTCGGCTACCAGCGCCGGGACCGCAGCTACAGCTCTCCCGGGCTCGGCTCCGGGGTCATCGTCTCTGGTGACGGCTACGTGCTGACCAACCACCACGTCATCGCCGGGGTCGATGAGATCCAGATCACGACTCACGATGGGGAGAAATTTCCCGCCGAATGGATCGGGTCGGACCAAAAACGTGATGTGGCGGTTCTTAAAATCCGGACCGAAGACAAACGTATGTTCCCCAGCATTGCCTTGGGGGACTCCGGCAAGGTCCGGGTCGGGGAAATGGTCATGGCAATCGGCAATCCCTTTGGTCTCAGCGAGACCGTCACCAGCGGCATCATTTCGGCCAAACAACGACGCCTCAGCGATGGCGAAAATGAGTATTTCCAGGTCGACGCGGTCATCAATCCCGGCAATTCGGGGGGACCATTGGTCAATGCCCGGGGCGAGGTCATCGGGCTCAATGTCGCCATCTTCACCGGCCAACAGGACGTCCATGTCTGGCAGGGAATCGGCCTCGCCATTCCCGCCAACGAGGCCCGGGAAGTCTACGAAGCCATCGCCCACGGTAAACCGCTCCTCCGGGGCTATCTCGGCATCGAGGTCGCTGACCTTTCCCCGGTGATCGCCCGCCGGATCGGTCTCACCTCAGGGGGTGTCCTCGTCCGCCAGGTCGCCGAAAAGTCCCCCGCCGCCGTTGCGGGGATCAAGGCCGGGGACATCGTGCTGAGCTTTGATGAGCGCCCCATTCAGGCCGCCGAAGAAGTCCTCGACCGAATCCGCTCCAAGAAGGCCGGGGAGTCGGCGAAGCTGGAGGTTGACCGCAAAGGGACCAAAAGCGTCATCGAAGCCACCGCAGCGCTCCAACCGGACAGCACCACCCTGGAACTCCACAGCAACATCGTTCAATCCGGCCAGGCCCTGGTGAAAGAAATGGGGCTGGTCGTGCGCAATCTGTCGGCCCAGGAGCGGGGCACCTTCAACCTCGAGGCCACGACCCCGGCCATTCTCATCCAGACGGTCACCCCCGACAGCCCTGCGGCCCGCAACTTGCGAGCCGGGGATCTCATCCACGCAATCAACCGCACCCCGGTCCGCACGGTGGACGATTTCCATGATCTCCTCGGCAAGCTGCCCCAGGGCAAACCCTCCATGATGACGCTGTCCCGCCGCGGTCAGTTGTTCAACGCCTATCTCAGCCCCGGGCAATGAACCCGGACCATTCCTGCCTCCCATGTCCCACCACGAATCCTTTCTCTCCCGTCTCAAGGATAGCCTGTTTTTCTCCTGGTCGGGGTTGAAGCGGCACGGCATGGTCGGCAGCGTCGCCCCGAGCTCTCCTTGGCTGACGCGGGAAATCTGCCGTCGGATCGATTACCCGAACGCCCTCCTCGTAGTGGAGTTCGGCCCCGGGTCGGGCGTTTTCACCAGGGAAATCCTCAAGCGTCTCCGTCCCGACGCCCGCCTGGTGGCATTCGAACTGAATGATGAATTCGTCCACCGCCTCCAGGGACGGATCACTGACCCCCGCTTCACCTGCGTGCATGCCGGAGCAGAAACCGCGCACGAATTCCTCCAGAGCGAAGGTCTCGGCGATGCCGACGCCCTCATTTCCGGCTTGCCATTGGCTTACTTTCCCGAGGAAGCCCGAACCGCGGTCCTGCAAGGGGCGGTCCGGCTCCTCAAGCCCGGGGCCACGATGAGCCAGTTCCGGTATTTCGCCAACTTTGGAGAGGAATTCTCCCTCTATTTCCCCGAGTTCGACATGAAAAAAGTCCCGCTCAACCTCCCGGCGGCCTACGTCTACCACGGGAAGAAGGCTTGAGAAAAGGACGATTCGCGGGATGGGAAGAGAGGATGAATCCGGAGTTGTTGAAGCAACTTGACCCGCAGTTGACGTCCGGCGAACCGGCATTCACCCCCCAAGGACTGAAACCAGGCGGAACAGACACCGATCCCGCGGCCTCACCCGCCGCAAGTCCCACACACCATGAAAATCGTCGAGATCGCCCGCTTTGTGGAAGATGTGCCCGCCGCAACGGCATTTTACCAGCTCCTGCTGGGCGTTGAGCCTTCCTACCACGACGAGACGCTGGCGACTTTCCTTTCCAACGAGGTGACGTTTCTGATCCACCGTCGTTATGAACCCGGTCCCGGAGATTTGCCATGCGAGGATCACATTGCCTTCGGAGTGGAGGAAGTGAATCAGACCGTGGCCGACCTGGAACGCCGGGGCCTGACGGTGGAGCATCCACCGCAGGACTATGAGTGGGGGCGGTCGGCCTATTTGCGCGAACCCTCGGGATCGTTGATCGAGATCACGCAGGCGGCTTCAGAAGCCCCCCATTGATCGTGGGGAGACCCCACGCCAGCACCTTGGAGGCAGCGGAAAGCCTCCGCAACTACTAGGGTGGCGTGGGTGGTCAGCACGCCCTTCAACCCTGCCGGAGACTGGCAATCATCTTCTGCAGTTCTTCCCCGCGCTCGGTGAATGCCTTTTCCCGGTCACGCATTTCCTGCACAATTTCCGGGTTGGCCCGGCTGACGAAAGTTTCATTGCCCAGTTTGGCGGCCACCTTCTTCAGCTCATCCTCCGTCTTGGCGAGCTCTTTCGTCAGGCGGGCCGCTTCGGCCGCCAGATCGATGAGGCCTTCCAGCGGCATCGCCAGCTCTCCAAGATCGGACAAGGCCCGCGGGGCGGGCCCATCGCAGGGGGTCCCGAGGAGGATCTCAGCGGCGCCGCAGAGCTGGCGCAACACCGGGAGTTCCCCGCCAATCCAGGAGGCGTGTTCCGCCACCGGTTGGAGGTGGAACCGAGTGTTGCGGTTCGCACCCAACTGGTACTCGGCCTTGAGGTGCCGGGCCCGGGTCACAGTGGCAAAGACTGCGGCCACCCGTTCCCGCGCCGTGGCGACCAGTTGGGGATCGACCCCGTGCAGGGCGACCTGTTCCGGAAGCGGCGTGTGCATCAGGAACACCCCCGGTTCTCCATACCCCAGAGTCTCCCACAATTCCTCGGTGATGTGGGGCATGTAGGGATGAAGGAGACGAAGGAACCGGGAGAGCACCTCGTCCATTGTCGCCACCACGGGTTGGACTCGGACGGGATCACCGGACTGGAGATCGGCTTTGACCGATTCGAGAAACCAGTCGCAGTATTCGCTCCAGAAAAACTCGTAGAGGCGTTGCGCCACGGCATTGAACTGGTAGTCGCCGTAGGCTTTCTCCACGTCGGCGGTAAGAGTGTCGAGTTTGGCCAGAATGTCGATCTGGTAAATGCCCCGGCCGGCCGGAGGTGGCACGCTGCCGCTGCGATCCCCCTGCATGAGGCGGAACCGGCAGGCATTCCAGAGCTTGTTGGCGAAGTTGCGGCCTTCCTCGATCTGTTTTTCGTCAAACTTCACATCCTGCCCGGAAGGAGCGATGCGGAGGAGACCGAAGCGAACCCCGTCGGCCCCGTACTTGGCCATCAGGTCCAAGGGATCGGGGGAATTGCCGAGGGTCTTGGACATTTTCCGCCCCTGCTTGTCGCGGATGATGCTGGTGAAATAGACATTGCGGAAAGGCACCGTGCCTTCGAACTCAAAAGCGGCCATGATCATCCGGGCGACCCAGAAAAAGATGATGTCCGGACCGGTCACGAGATCGGTCGTGGGGTGGAATTTCTGCAACGTCGCGCTGCGTTCACCCACCGCAGTCATGGTCGCGAAGGGCCAGAGCCAAGAGGAAAACCAGGTATCGAGGACGTCCTCATCCTGCACCCACAGGTCGGCATCGGCGGGCGGTTCCGTCCCGACATGGATCTCCCCGGCGGCGAGATCGGCGGCGTCGAGCGATCCCCGGCCCCGCAGGTCGTCGGCCAGGTCCTTGCGGTACCAGACGGGAATGCGGTGCCCCCACCAGAGTTGGCGGCTGATGCACCAGTCCTGGATGTTTTCCATCCAATGGGCATAGGTTTTCGCCCATCGGTCGGGTCGGAACGCGATGCTCCCATCGGCCACGGCCCGGGTGGCCTCGGGCACGCTCGGATAGCGCAGGAACCACTGCATGGACAGGCGGGGCTCGACCGGGACCCTGGCCCGCTCGGAGAAGAACACGTTATTCTCGTAATCCTCCTCCTTCACCAGCAGTTCCATCTCGGCAAGCTTTTCGGCGGCCTTGCGGCGGGCTTTGAAACGCTCCATGCCCTCGAACTCCGGACCGGCGTGCGCGTTGAGCGTGCCGTCGGGATTTAGCACATCAATGATCTCCAACCCGTGCCGCATCCCGATCTCGAAGTCCACCTTGTCATGAGCCGGGGTCACTTTGAGACACCCCGTGCCGAAGTCCTTCTCCACTGCGGCATCGGCCACGATGGGGATCGCCACCCGGGGGAAGGGCCGCCAGACATGGAGACCGACCAGTTCGCGGTAACGGTCGTCGTCCGGATGCACCGCCACCCCGGTGTCCCCCATCAGGGTCTCGGGCCGGGTGGTGGAGATTTCCAGCCAAGTCCCGGGGCGCTCCACGACTTCGTAACGCATCGTGTAGAGCTTGCTCTTCTGCTTTTCCGCGATGACCTCCTCGTCAGAGAGAGCGGTGAGCGAGGCCGGGCACCAGTTCACCATCCGTTTACCGCGATAGATGAGGCCCTTGCGGAACAATTCGGCGAAGACATGGGAGACCCAGTGGGAGTAGTCCGCATCCATCGTAAAACGTTCCCGCGACCAATCGCAGGAACAGCCGAGGCGTTTCAGCTGATTGATGATGATGCCGCCGTGCTTTTCTTTCCAATCCCAAATGCGCCTGAGAAAGACGTCGCGGCCAACATCGCGACGGGTTTTGCCTTCCTTGGCCCGCAGGTCTTTCTCCACCATGGTCTGGGTGGCGATTCCGGCGTGGTCTGTGCCCGGCAGCCAGAGGACCTCGTGCCCCTGCATGCGCGCGCGGCGGGCCAGGATGTCCTGAATGGTGTTGTTCAGAACGTGACCGAGATGCAGAATCCCGGTGACATTCGGCGGCGGAATTACGACCGAATACTTTGGCTTGGATGGGTTTGGCTTTGATTCATACAACTTTCGTTCTTCCCAGAAATCGCGCCATTTTTGTTCAATCGTGTTAAAATCAAAATTCTTTGGAAAGTCCATTGGGGCTATACTGTCTCCTTAACTCTCTTTTTTTCGTTTGTAATAATTT
>JADZAX010000597.1 GCA_020852405.1 Verrucomicrobiales bacterium | reverse complement strand
TTCCGGAGTGGCCTCGAACCACCGTCAGGGTATTCCGGAAGGCTATCTTCAGAGGATGAAGCGGGAAGGCTCCCCGGAGTTCCAAGGACGTACTCTCGACCCAACCCCGGCGGATTCCGGACCAAGCTGCCCCTTGCCATAGGGCGAGGGGTGTCTTATGGTCGGACCATGGCCCGCTACCGTACCGCCCCGACCGCCTCGCCGCACCGTCCTCCCGGCATTCCCTCTCTCGTGGGCACTGAGGCCGCGGAACGGTTCTCCTACTATGGCATGAACGCCGTGCTGGCGGTTTTCATGACCAAATACCTCCACCTCATGGACGCGCTCCCCGGCGAACCCATGTTGGCGGCAGCGGCGAATGAACGAATCCATTTGTTCAAATCGTTCGCCTACCTCACCCCCTTCCTCGGCGCGCTGGTCGCCGATGTTTTCCTCGGCAAATACCACACCATCATTCTCCTCTCCCTGGTCTACTGCCTCGGTCACGCCATGCTCGCGGCGATGGGCACCCAGGGGGAGTCGGCGTGGTGGCTCTATGCCGGACTCCTGACGGTGGCCTTTGGAGCCGGAGGCATCAAACCCTGCGTCTCCGCCCACGTGGGGGACCAGTTTAGCCGCAGCAACAGCCATTTGCTGACCCGGGTTTTCAACTGGTTTTACTGGTCGATCAACCTCGGGGCCTTCGCCTCCTCTCTGCTCACCCCATGGTTGCTGGAATGGTATGGGCCGCACTGGGCTTTCGGGGTGCCGGGAGCGTTGATGGCTTTGGCCACACTGGTGTTTTGGTTGGGTCGTGACAAATTCATTCACGTGCCCGCCAAGGGCCCCCACTTTGTCCGTGAGTTCTTCAGCGGTGACGGCCTGGCCGCTCTGGGCAAACTCCTGGTCGTTTTCCTGTTTGTGGCCGTGTTCTGGTGTCTCTTCGATCAGAATGCGTCGGTCTGGGTCCTCCAGGCAGAGAACATGGACACGCGTTGGCTGGGCATTGACTGGCTGCCGAGCCAGATCCAGGCGGTGAATCCCCTGTTGATCCTGCTTTTCATTCCTTTGTTCACCGGCTTCATCTATCCCGCCCTGGGGCGGCGCTTCCGGCTCACACCTTTGGGAAAAATCGGCACCGGTCTGTTTCTCATGGTCGGGGGATTCGCCCTGCCCTCCATCGTGCAGGGCTGGATCGATGCCGGACAACGTCCCTCCATTGGCTGGCAATTTCTTGCCTACGTCATCGTGACAGCGGCCGAGATCCTCGTGTCCATTGTCAGCCTGGAATATGCTTACACCCAGGCTCCGCGGGCCATGAAGTCGTTCATCATGTCCCTCTACCTGCTGGCCGTGGCGCTGGGCAATCTCCTCGCCGCCGGCGTCAACCACTTCATCCAGGTGCCGGACACCCTCGCAACCATCGATCACCGGAGCCAAGCGGATGCCAAGGGCAATGCCCCCGCCTTCGTCGAAGTCGGACCGGATGGCAATGCCGGCACGGATGACGACATCACGGTGGCCTATGAAAACGGCCGCCGCACGGATGTGACCTACGGAGCCCGGGAAGCGGTGGAGCGGGTCGTCGCTGTGGTGGAGGCGCGCATTTTCGCCAGCGAGCCCCCCGAAGTGCCTGCCCCCGCCGAGGGAGAAGCTCTCGCGGCGGCGGAAAAGGATCCCTGGGGCCAGCCTCTCCGCTACAGTGTCGACAGCTCCCTGAAATGCCGGATTTGGAGCACCGGGCCCGATCTTCAGCCCAAAACCCCCTGGGATCAGGGAATTCGCTTGGAAATCACGCCATTCGAGGCTCCGATGGATTCTGCCTGGAGCCGCTTCGTGGCCCGGCTGCGACCGACTCATCCTTGGGTGGAACGACGCAAAGCCGAACTCGGCGAAGGCTCCGCTTCTCCATCAGCCGTTGCTTCCCCACAGGCGATCGCCGCGCCCGCTCCGAATTGCGAAATCGACCGCAGTCCGTTTGTCGGAGGACTGGTCCACCTCGAGGGAGCCACTTACTATTGGTTTTTCACCTGGCTGATGCTGGGGAGCGCGGTCTGTTTTATCGTGGTGACCAGAAAGTTCCAAACCAATCTCTATCTTCAGGATGAGGCCGGAGGAGCAAATGATCCGACCGTGCCAGGACCGGCTCCTGGAGATGTGCATCCACCAGGATAGCTTGTTTCAGGGCTTTTCATTTTTGCGAAAAAGATTATATTTGATTCGCGATTCTTGAAAGTTTTAAAAACTAAGCTATCATACTCTCATGATGAAATGTTCGATGCGGCGTCTCTTTCATGTCTTGGTTCTCCTGGGATCACTTCTGTTGCTCCATGCCTGCGCCAGCACCATGCGCTCGAAAAACTGGGAGTCCGCGCTTGGTCCGGTCCCTCATTCCAAAATTTCTCCAGAGGACTTGCAACAGAAGCTCAAGATCACCCAAGCCTTCATTCCCAGCGGCCGCTACGGACGGATCAGTAATCGCCCGATGGTGCCGCAATACATCACCATCCACAGCACCCAGAACTATACCGGTGACGCCTTTGCCCACGCCAAGGCCCTCCGCAACGGCGCCCTGCGCGGCGGGGTGATCGGTTACCTCTGCTGGCATTTCACCGTCCAGGACAATGCGGTGGTGCAGCACATTCCCACCAGCGAGCGCGGGGAGCACGCCGATTTCAACGGCCCCGGCAACCGGTATAGCATCGGCATCGAAATGTGCGAGCACAAAAGGAACGACCTCGCCCGGACCATCGACCGCACGGCCATGCTGGCGGCTTCGCTCATGTACCACCACCACATTCCGATCTCCCATGTGGTGCCGCATTACCACTGGCCGCGCAAAGGCTACAATCCCCCCAACAAAAACTGCCCCCACTTTCTGCTCGAGGACGGCAAACCCGGGCGGACCTGGGCTTGGTTTCTTTCCCGCGTCCAAGCCCACTACAAACGCATCGAACAGCAAGCCCCTGCGGCCCGTCCGGACAACAGCAACCTTGCCAATGCCCCCGGACTGCCCGGTGCCCCGCCGCTCCCCGGACCGGTGTTCGCCTCCTACGTCGCCCGCAAAGAGGACTGAGCCTCAGTCGGAAACCGCATTGCTGAGCAGAAAATTCTCCACCAGACGCAGACCGGCAGACTGGCTGCGCTCGGGGTGGAACTGCACTGCGGCGAGCGCCCCCTGCCGGACCCCGGAAGCAAAGCGGACCCCGTAGTCGGTTTCACAGGCGATGATCGAAGGATCTTCCGGTGCCGGGAAATAGGAGTGGACGAAATAAAAATAGGCCGCGCCACCGAGACCGGCCCAGAGGGGATCCTCCGGATGCCGGAAGCGGGCTTCGTTCCAGCCCATGTGGGGAACTTTGAGATCCGTGCCGGTGGGAAAACGGGTGACACGTCCCGCAAGGTGGCCCAAGCCTTCCACCCCTGGGCTTTCCTCACTGCCTTCGAAAAGCATCTGGTAACCGAGGCAGATACCGAAGTAGGGCCGCCCGGAGCGAAGCCAATCACGGAGAGGCGCCCGCAGATCCCGGGCGTCCAGCTGACCGGCACAGTCCCCGTAAGCTCCCACACCGGGAAAGAGAACCTGATCCACGGCATCAAAATCGCGGGCCTGTCCCAGCAGACTGCCTTCCATGCCGAGCAGATGCAGGGCATTGAGGACGTTGCGGAGGTTTCCCCCGCCGTAGTCGACGACGCCGACCCGGATTTTGGCAAGGTCATCAAGTGGCATCACAGGCTCTCCTTGGTGCTGGGAATGTCACCGGCAATGCGGGGATCCAGAGTGGCGGCCTGATCCACCGCTTTGGCAAGGCCTTTGAAGACCGCTTCCGCCATATGGGGGGCGTCGCGTCCGGACAACAGGGCGACATGCAGATTGGCCCTGGCATTGACCGCAAAAGCGCGCAGGAATTCCTCAACGAGGGTGAATGGAAAACTGCTCCCGATCGGCCCCGCCTGAGCAGGTGCTTCATAGGCGAGGAACGGTCTTCCCCCGAAGTCGATCGCGACCCGGGCCAGCGTCTCATCCATGGGCAGGAGAGCCCAGCCATAACGGCAAAGCCCCCGCTTCTCCCCCAAGGCCCGGTCAATGGCCTGACCGAGGACAATCCCGGTGTCCTCGACCGTGTGGTGGAAGTCCACTTCCAGATCGCCTTTGACCTTCACTTCGAGATCGATGCGGCTGTGCTTGGCGAATGCCGTCAGCATGTGGTCGAAGAAAGGTATACCGGTCTGGACGGCGGCATGCCCCTGACCATCGAAGGTCAGCGTGAGGGAAATGTCGGTCTCCGCAGTGGAGCGGCGGAGGGTGGCGGTGCGGGAAGCGGACATGATGGAAGGAAAAGGTCACTGTATCCCCGCTTTGCCTGCGGCGCAAATGCCGCGAAACCTGCGGGAAACCTGGCGTTCCCATCCGGCAAGCTCCTGCCGGCATCCCGGGATGGCCCCTCCCCCCGTCAGGGTTTTGCCCGACGGGTGGTGGCCGGATGCAGTTCCGGCGGAGACAGGGCTCCGGATGTTTTCAGCTCGCCCTGAATTACGGCGATGGCTTTGTCAAGTTGGCGGTCGACCCCGCGGGACAGCTCCCCGGGAGCCGGCCAGAGAATCACGTCCGGGACCGCGGGATGCAACTCCATGTCCTCGCCTTCTTTCAAGGTGTACCAACCCCGCGTCGGCATCCGCATCATCCCGATGTCGAGAATCGACGCTGAACCTGTCGACACCACCCCTCCCGCCGTCGGCACGCCCACGACTTTGCCTCGTTGGAGGGTCTTGATGGCGTGGGTGAAAATTTCCGCATTGGAGAAGCTGTTCTGGTTGCAGAGCACCACGATGGGCTTGTCCCAGGAAGCATAAACCCGGCGGTCGCCGGGGTAGCCCGGGGAGCCGCCGCGGGGCACCGTCCAGGCATGCCTGGGTTGGCACAACACGGTGAGCAGATGATCCGCGGTGAATCCTCCCCCGTTGTCCCTCACGTCGATGATCAGCCCGTCCTTTCCGGCTCCCCGGGCATGAATTTCCTCTTCGAACTGTTCGAAGTCCGGCCATTGCATGTGCGCAACGTGGACATAACCGATTTTCCCCGCGCTGGCTTTTTCCACCCGGCGGTGATTCTCCCGGACGTCCTCCTCGTGCCGGAGACGGCGGGCATCGGCATAACTGATGGGGCGAAGCCGCTTTTCAACCGGCTTGTCCTGTCCCCGCCGGATCCGCAGGACGATTTCCCGGTTGAGGTCACCATTGAGCACCTCCGTGGGATCCATTTCCGAGGTCACCACCGTGCCGTCGACCGCGAGTATGAGATCGCCCGCCCTAAGATCGGCATCGTGCCGGTCGGCAGGTGATCCGTCGATGGCATGAGTCACCAGCCATCCCGTCCCCTCGTGGAAGGGATCAAACACCAACCCGAGGTGCGCGGTCTCATCCCGCCACGGCACGACGGGAGGATTCCCAAAAAAGGTCCCCGGCAGGAAGCCGAGATGCGAGCCGTTCAGTTCGCCAAACATCATTTCGACGATCCGGTCAAACACCGCACCGTCCACCGCCCTCCCGGCGGCACCCTCATACCGTTGCAGCACGGCATTCCAATCCAAACCGTT
This sequence comes from Verrucomicrobiales bacterium, assembly GCA_020852405.1. Classification (GTDB taxonomy): domain Bacteria; phylum Verrucomicrobiota; class Verrucomicrobiia; order Verrucomicrobiales; family DEV007; genus JACKQE01. The sequence goes on along the minus strand of JADZAX010000597.1, from coordinate 3,694 downwards.
CAGTGAGGCATCATACCAGTGATTCCGGATGGTGCGCCAGGCAATCCGGAATCCCAGAGCCTGCTGCGCCCGGCGGCTCACTTCCTGGCGCACGCTGTAGGAGAACGACTTTGAAGCACCGCGGGAGAGGGATGAGGGCACGCCGTTGACCAGCCACAACACGGTGTCATCCCGGGCGATCCAGCGCGCCAGTCCTCCTTTGGTGTTGCTCAGCAGGGTGGGCGTCTTGGGTTCCGGAAAACTCACCGTCCAGGTGCCGTCCTGCCCCTTGATGCTCCCTTGGAAGGCAAGCTTCTTGGAATCCGGGGACCAGAATGGCAGGCTCTCCTCTGTGTCCTTGAGTGGAATGCGCCGGATGCGCTCGTAAAGTCCGTCGAAATCGATCCGGAGCGGTTCAGCCGTTTTTTTCTCTGCCGGCGGGGACGTTGGTTTCACGGGAGCCTTTGCCACCGCCTCGGGGACTTTGACTTCGGCATCTTTGGAGGGAGCCGGTGGCGGGTTGACCGGAGGCGGCTTTGGCGCGGGGCTGGCCGATGGTTTTTTCTCCGGCGGTTCCGGAGTCGTGGGCGGCTGGATGGCGCCTGGTTTTTTCCTCGCGGCAGTAAAGGCGGCCAATGTCTCTTTCAATTTCAGTTCCCGGGAACGGATCTGGTCATCCTCGTCCCGCAGCCAGACATAATACAGGTCCGTCTCATCGTCCCTCCGCCGACTGGTGAAGGCGAGCACTTTGCCATCCGGCGACCACTTGGGATTGCCATCAACATCGGGATGCCGCGACACATTGTAAGGCGGGACCTTCCCCTCCACGGAATAAATCCAGACATCACTGTTGTGGTCGGAATCCTCCATCGCAACCCCCATCCAACGTCCGTCGGGCGACCAGGTGTAATCCGGCGCGTTCCAGGTCGCCAGAACCGCACTGGGCTCCCTGGCATCGAGCCCCGCCACCTGCAGGGTTCCCAGTCCTTGGACCCAGGCAATCTTGCTGCCATCGGGCGAAGGGGTCAGGTTGCTTTTCTCCTGACCATCCGTGGTCAGCCGCTCAACTTTGAAGCCTTCGTTCTGCCACCAATATTGGGCGGGGTTGAGACGCGTAGCCCGCCAAAGATCGACCCCATTGCCGGTGTCGCGCAGAAAAAGGATCTCCTGATCCTTGTTGACGAAGATGGGTTCGTCATCGGCGCTCTCCGTGGCGGTGACGCGGCGGGGTTCCCGCAGGACAGTGTCCATGACCCAGAGATTGCCTCCGGCGATGAAGGCCACTTCCAAACCATCGGCACTGAACGTCACGTTGGTCGCCCGACCCAGCACCCGGCGGATTTCGTCAGGGGAGACATCTTCGGGGGTCGCCCAGAGGTCGATGCGCTCCGGCGGGGTCCGCTTCATGGTGTCGTAGCGATAAAAGTCGAGGCCTTTGCGGAACACCAACCACTTCCCATCGGCACTGAGCGAAGGGAACATCACCATCTGGTCCGTGTAATTGGTCAGGCGCTGGTCCTTTCCGGTGGCGAAATCCCGTTCCCAAAGATTGAAAACACCGGTTCCCTTGGCGGACACATGGTAAAGGCCCGCTCCGTCCGGCTTCCACAGAGGAAAGCGGCATCCCCATTCGTCGCGGCAGATTTCCTGGTAGACCGGAGACGCGGTGCCGAGGGCATCCGCACGCCAGATCTGAGATGCCTGCGAACCGTGGTAGCCGATGCGGTAGAGCGAGGTATCCTCCCGGGTAAACAACACGGATTTCCCATCATGGGAAAGGTTGGCGCTGAGACACTCGGCATCGAAGAGCAACCGCTCCGCGTGGCGCTCCGAGGTATCGATCCGGAAGAGCCGGCTGGTCACCCGGGTCCGGGCATCGCGCGATCCCTGGACCATCAAATAACGGCCATCGGGATACCAATCGACCGGAGCCGCCCCCTCGCTGTGGAAGGTGACCTGCCGCGCCGCGCCGCCGCCGGCCGGCATCACGTAGGTCTGAGTGCTACCTTCCCGGTCGCTGCTGAAGGCGATCCGCTGGCCATCCGGAGAAAAAACCGGTTGAGAGTCCCGGGCAGGATGCACGGTGAGACGGACCGCCCTGCCGCCGGAAATCCCGGCCGTCCAAATGTCGCCCCCCCATTCAAAGGCCAGCGTGGCACCTTCCGGGGACAGTGCCGGCTGCGCCGCAAGCTCGACGGGATGCCGGATGGCCTCGCGTTGCTGGGCCCGGATCCCCGGGGCTACGGAACCAATAACGCTGCAGGTGGCAGCCAGAAGCAAAATCCGGGAGAGGGATGACATGGCCCGAAGGATACCGAATCCCCCGCCCCGGGACAAGCCCGGGTGTGTGCCATGTGCCCCGTCATGGACGGAACGTCCTCCTTTTCAGAACAAATCGCGCAGGTAGCGGATCAGGTCGGTTGTCGTCACCATGCCCACCAGCTCCTCTCCATTCACCACCGGCAGGGCATGAAATTTGCCAGAAGCCAGAATTTCCGCCGCTTCGCGCACGGTGCCATGGGTGCCGATGGAATCGGGATTGGGGGTCATCAGCTCCTCCAGAGTCATGGAGTGGTCCAGAGTCACCGCCTCGGCCCGCTCGTCCGTCCCAAAGGCATCGCCGAAACTCACCCTCAGGATGTCTGACCAGGACACGAGCCCGACCAGCTTGGTCCCGCTGACGACCGGGAGGTGGTGCACGTCATGCTCCTGCCTGAGTTTTCGGGCCTTGGAAACCGGATCACCGTGATGAGCGGTGATGACTTCGGCGTTCATGATTTTGGTGATGGGGTCGTTGCGTTTCATAGAATGGCGGGTGGAAGGGATGATTTGAACTGCATGAGGCAATACGTCCCACCCCCGGTGTTGGATGCCGGAAAGGCATCATCCAATGAGCCCCGCCATGTCTCTGGGCAGCGGACTGAGACAATCGCCCCCCTCCCAGGACAACCGGTGGGCGTGGAGCGCTTGGCGATTGAGGATCAGCTCCCGCTCCATTGATGGAGTCCATCCTTGCTCGATAAAATCCAGGTAATGCCGGGAGTCCCGCCCATAAAGCTTGTCCCCCACAATGCCGTGCCCGGCATGACTCAGGTGCACCCGGATCTGGTGCATGCGACCGGTCCGGGGCGTGCACTCCATCAACGCCAGCGGAAGGCCGCCATCCCCACCATGACTCCAGCGCTGCAGCACCCGGAAATCCGTTCGGGATGGCCGACCGTCGGGATGCACCCGCTGACGGACCCAGACGGCAGATTCCTCCACCTCACCGGCACGCCGCAGAGGCCCATCGATCGTGAAGGCATCCTCCACCGGCCAACCGAAGACCACGGCGAGGTAGGTCTTGCTGAAATGTCCCCGCTGCATCGTCAGCCCCAGTTGCCTCGCCGCACGGGAATGCTTGGCGACGAGAACGACTCCGCTGGTCTCGCGATCGAGGCGGGTGATGATGGAAATCTGACCACCATTCACCAACTCGTAGGAAAGCAGGCATTTCAGGCCGTCCCAGAGCGTTTCCCGATGCGTCGGCAGACTGGGATGGACCAGCAGATGGGCCGGTTTGTCCAGCGCGATCCAGTCTTCGGTCTCGCTCAGAATGGTAAAATCGGGAGTTGGGGAGCCTTCGTCGATCCCCCAGCGTAGGGCCCGTCCAGTGGCGCGCAATCTTGAATTTGGAGCCCCCTGCGGGATTGGCGGCCCCATCTGTCACCCGGTC
>JADZAX010000596.1 GCA_020852405.1 Verrucomicrobiales bacterium | reverse complement strand
GCTCCGGCAGCGACGCCGGAACCGGTTCGTCTCAAGGTGGGAACTCCCCCGCCCGCGCCTGCGGCGACTCCGATCCCGGTCGCCCAGCCCAGGCCCCTGACTCCACCGCCCGCCGAGGCTCCCGCCGAACCCGCTCCGGCGGCGACGCCGGAACCGGTCCGTCTCAAAGTGGGAACTCCTCAGCCAGCGCCTGCTGCAACACCGGTCCCGGTCGCCCAGTCCAGGCCATTGACTCCGCCACCCGCCGAGGCTCCCGCCGAACCCGCTCCGGCGGCGACGCCGGAACCGGTCCGTCTCAAAGTGGGAACTCCTCAGCCAGCGCCTGCGGCGAATCCGGTCCCACTTCCCGTTCCCGAGAAGATGGCCCAGCCCTCCCCTCCTGCGAATCCTGCCAAAGCTCCCCCGGCTTCCGCTGCCATCGCTCCTCCGACGCCTCCTGCGGCCAAACCGAAACGGGAAATCTCCCCGGCCATCGCCCCGCCGTCGGCGGCCATTCTGGGAGAACCCGCGCCCGCCCCGGCTCCGACTCCGTCCCGGCTCAAGATCGGGACTCCCGTTTCGCCCGCCGCTTCGCCCGCCGCTTCGCCCGCCGCTGAGGATGCCGCCGCGAAGACCGTCCCGAAACCGGTGCCATTGTCGCCAAATTCATCCTTGCCCGGGCCTGCCGTGGGAGAAGCCACGGTCATCCTCAAAAAGACCGATCCGGCCCCGCCCCAACCCATCGTCACCCCTCCGGCTCCGGGCCAGTCCCACGGCATGCCAGTGCTTCCGCCGGTCCCGCCCGATGAATCCGGGAACAAGCCAGCATCCCCGAAAGGGGGCGGTGAATCCGAAGCCGCGCCCCTGTCACCACCATCCGGTCCGCGACTCGCGATCCCGGGCAACCCGGCCAAGCCTCAAAAACTCGCCACGCCCGGGAGCGAGGCCGCCGCCGCCCCCACCAAACTCCAGGTGCCCTCCAATGGGGAACCCACCGGACCGCCCAAAAAGCTCAACATGGATGCGGAAAATGGCACCCCGGCCAAACGGAAGTTAAATTTGGGCTGACGGACGAAAAAGCGGCCTCCCAGCCGAAATCTGCCACGATGTCAACTCCGGCGGAGTCGGTGCCGCGCTCGCGCCAAAGCGCGGATCGCTTCTTTACACGGGACGGGCGTCCTCTACACTGTTCAGATGTTTGAAGCCCAGGAAGCCGAAGCGGAGTGGATCCTCGCGCCGAGTCCGCCAGCTGCCGAGGTCGCCCAGTTGGCCCGCAGCTTCGGACTGGATCCCCTCGTGGTGACAGTGGCCATGCAGCGCGGCTTCACCACGCCGGAAACACTGGAGCGGTATCTCTATCCCCGCCTCCAGGATCTGGCGGATCCCTTTCTCCTTCCTGACATGGAGGCCGCCGTCGACCGCCTGCTCCATGCCGTTGATCACCGGGAGGAAGTGCTCCTGTATGGGGACTATGATGTTGACGGGGTTTCCTCCCTGGCGCTGTTGAAAACCACGCTCGCCGCCTACGGTTTGCAGCCGCACTGCTTCCTCCCCCACCGCATTGACGAAGGCTACGGTCTGAGCCATGACGGCATCGAGCGCTGCCTCCAGATGTGGCAACCCACCCTCGTCATCGCGGCGGATTGCGGCACCAACTCCCGCAGTGTCGCCGATGCCCTGCGGGACAAAGGCATCGATCTGCTCGTGCTGGATCACCACGAACCTTCTCCCGACGGCATCGCTGACTGTGTGGCGGTGGTGAATCCCAAGCGGGGCGACACCTTCCACTACCTCTGCACCGGCGGGGTGGTTTTCAAGGTGGCCCACGCGTTGCTGAAACGTCGTCCTCTGGCGGGGTTTGCCTTGCGGGATCACCTTGATCTGGTGGCCCTGGCGACCGTGGCGGACATTGTGCCTTTGGTCGATGAAAACCGCATTTTCGTCCGAAGGGGCCTGACCCAGCTCGACCGCACGGCCCACCCCGGACTTTCCGCCTTGAAGCAGGTCGCCGGGGTCAACGGACCGGTCCGCTCCCATGACATCGGGTTCAAACTCGGTCCCCGGCTCAATGCCTCGGGCAGGCTCGACACCGCCCAGGTCTCGCTCGAGCTGCTCCTCACCCAGGACATTATCGCGGCCGAGCGGCTCGCTCGGGAGTTGGACGCCCACAACCGGGAACGGCAGACGCTGGAGCAGCAGACCCGCGAGGAAGCCGAAGAGATGATCCAGTATTTGTCACCCACGGACAGGGCGCATTCCATCGTCGTGGGGAGCCGAGGCTGGCATCCCGGGGTTGTCGGCATTGTCGCCGCCCGCATTCTGCGACGCTACCACCGCCCGACCTTTGTCATCGCGATCGACGATTCCGGCATTGGCAAGGGCAGTGGACGGAGCATTCATGGGGTCTCCCTGGTCGATGCGATCGATCACTGTTGCGATCTCCTCGAAGCCGGTGGCGGACACGAAATGGCCGCGGGCCTGAGTATCCGGGAGGAGAACATCACGGCGTTTCGCGAGCGGTTCAATGCGCACATCGCACGGAGTTCGGACCCCGACCTGTTCCGTCCAAGACTGCTCCTCTCCGCCGAGACCCGGCTCGCCACGCTCGATTTGG
>JADZAX010000595.1 GCA_020852405.1 Verrucomicrobiales bacterium | reverse complement strand
TAGGCCCCGATATGGAGTTGCTTGGTCCACCCCCGGGAAGCGTCCAGTTCGCCGAAGTAAAGCATCAGGAAATTTCCGAATTGCTCGACTTCGCCCGCGGAAACCGTCTCCCCGAGCCGGGCCCGATCAAAAATGCGTGACGCCTCCGCTTCGCTGCAGGGTTCGTCAAAAATGTGATGCAATCCGTGGTCGGAAATCCGACCACCGAGCTCGTGGAAGTAATCGTGACGGGCCCGGATGGCTTCCAACATTCCTGTCAAACTGCCGCAGTCGGTGCCGCTGACCGCGGAGAGGCGGTCAACCCAGGCATTCCACTCCGCGGGGGTCTCCAATCGAAGGGCGGCGTCGGGACGGAAGGTCGGAAAGACCCTGACTTCGCAACTCGGATCGGCCGCGATGGCCCGGTGATGTTCCAGGCTGTCGGTGGGGTCGTCCGTCGTGCAAAGAGCGCGGACCTTGCTTCGTTTCAGCAAGCCCCGGGTGGTGTAGCCTTCGCCCGCGAGCAGACCGTTGGCCTTGTCCCAGAGGGCGTCCGCTGTGTCCGGGCTGAAAAGATCGTGGGTGTCGAAGTAGCGGGCCAGTTCGAGATGGGTCCAGTGGTAGAGGGCGTTGCGCAGGGTGTGCGGCACGGTGGACGCCCAGGCATCGAACTTCTCGCGGGGAGTGGCATCGCCGGTGCAAAGACGCTCCGGAATGCCGTTGGCCCGCATCGCCCGCCATTTGTAGTGGTCGCCGGCCAGCCAGACATCGTAAAGATTTCCAAAGCGACGGTCGTTCGCGATCTCGTTGGGTGGCAGGTGATTGTGGAAGTCCAGGATCGGTTCGTCCTTGGCATACCCATGATAGAGATCGCGGGCGGCGGAAGTCTGGAGGAGGAAGTTGTCGTGAATGAAAGCCATCTGGGAAAAGCTTGTCGGGTGAAATTAGGATTGGGATCAACCGGCGTGGGGCATCCGGGCGACTCCGAGATAGATACAATAGCCTAGATAAACCAGCAACAGAAGCACACCCTCAATGCGGTCGAGCCGGCGCCGGCGTCCCATCAGCACGACGAGGAGGGTGGTGATGCCGACCATCATCCAGAGATCGACGCGCGAAATCTCCATCACGGTAAGTGGTTTGACCATGGCGCTGAGCCCCATGGCGCCCAGCAAATTGAAGAGATTCGACCCGATGACATTGCCGACTGCGATGTCCGCTTCACGCCGGAATGCCGCCATCAGGGAAGCTGCCAGTTCGGGAAGGGAAGTGCCGACGGCAATGAGCGTGAGGGAAATGATGGCTTCCGGGACCCCCATGCGGGTGGCGAGGCCGACGCCCCCTTTCTGGAGCCACAGCGCTCCGAAATACAACGTGACCAGTCCGGCGAGGATCAGCAGGAGAAGCACGGTCAGGGAGGATTTTTTGGCGTCTTCGGGAGAGGTCAGGTCAGCGTATTCAGCGAGGACTTCGCGGGAAGCACGTTCCCGGCGGGAAGCTCTGACACAGTGGACGGTATACCAGACCAACGAAGCAAAGAGAAAGGCGCCTTCAATGCGGTTGATCTCGTTGTCCCAGATCAGGGCAACAAATCCGAGGCTGACAAGCACCAGCAGTGGCACGTCGCGTTTCAACACGGCAACGTGCACCACGAGAGGAGTGATGATCGCCGCCGAGGCCAGAATGAGGCCGGCGTTGGCGATGTTGGATCCCACGGCGTTGCCGACCGCGAAGTCCCCGTGCCCCTTCAGGGCTGCGGAAACGCAGACGAAAAATTCGGGGGAACTGGTCCCGAACGCCACCACCGTGAGACCCACGACCAGCGGGGAAATGCCGACCCGGACGGCCAGCCGTGAGCTGCCCGTGACGAGCCATTCTGCTCCAAAATAGAGCGTCACCACGCCCGCGAGAACCCAGAGAATATCAATCAGCCAAACCATTTCCCGCTACTGTGACCTGCCGAGGTGATGCGCGCGAATGAAAAAACGAGGTTTCCTGCAACGATGTTGTGATAGGACTGGCGCAGACACCATGGTTCTCAGGGGGTCAGCGACGCCGGCGCCACAGCAAAAAAGCACCGCCAAAAATCAAAACGGCAATTCCCGCACCGAGGAGCCATTTCAGGAACGGGGGTTTTTGAATTTCAGCCGTCATCACGAGAGGGGCTTTGACGGCATCTCCCACGGAGAATTGCCATTCCACGGTGTGAGTTCCAGCTTCGATGTTCGGCGCATTGGCCTTAAGGACAGCGGTGGGAAAGGTCATCCGATAGGTCAGGTAAGAGTCTTTCAGCAGGGCCTTGGCCATCAGTTTCTTGATGGCGCCTCCCAGCTTGCCTTTTTCCTGGTCGGAATTTTTGTCTTGCCCGGTCAGATCAATCGTCCGCTTCATGACATAGCGGTCATCCTGTTCCTCCGCCTCGAAAGTGCCGAAGTATTTCGCCACCTCGTTGTCGCCGCCGCTCAAGGCAGATTTCAAATCTCCCACATGGTCAAAGGCCACCGTGAAATCGGTGATCAGGCGGTCACCCTGGTTGGTCACGGTGTATGAGGCGAGGGACAATCCCTTGCCGGAGGCGAACATTTTTTCCAGATTTGTCTTGAGTTGGTTGGGATCGTCATCGGCCAGATTTTCGTTCAATGAAATGACCGAATGGATCGTGCCGGATCCGTTGGTCTTGATCGTGAAATCCTCCGTGTAGTCGACGCAGGAGACCGTCCAGGAGAAGACAAGGAGTAGGCAAAAAGAATTTCGGAAACTCATGTTTGGGGAGATTACCACACCCTGCTTTGATGGGTGAAGGAAATCGGGAGAAATCGGGGAACTCCGCCTTGTCAGATTGGGGTTGCCAGGTTCGTTGTTTTTGTTGAACTTCCAACCCACTGAAAGCCGTTGCATGAAAATCCAGAAACTGATCTGCCTCTGTGGAGTATTCTTTTACTGTGGGGCGTCCGGATACGCCCGCACCTTCACCAACCAAGCGGGCAAATCCATGGAGGCGGACGTTGTTTCGGTCTCCGGAGATAAAGTCAAACTGAAGCGGGCTGATGGAAAAGAATACGAACTTCCCCTCTCGGCGCTGAGCGAAGCCGACCAAGCGTTTCTGAAAGAGTGGAAGCCCGCAGTTCCCGGGGACAAGCCTGATCCCGTGCCGGAGGCCCCCACCGATCCCGATCTGAAACCGGGAGGTTCGTTCAAGCTGGATTTCAAAGACCTCGTGGTGGACCGCAAGGACACCCCTGCATCCTGTCAGGTCAGACTGTCTGCGGGTTACGATGCCGCCAAACCAGCCTCGCTCGTCGTTTGGTTGGGTGGCGGAGACGGGGGCAACTCCCCGTCCACCGGTTTTCTGCCGGAGGGCAATTTCGTTTCTGCGGGGCTGCCATACCCCAAGGGAGCCAACAATCCGAACCAGGCCAACATGGTGGGGGAATATGACGACATTTGGGACTACCAGCGCACCATGGTCGATGCCATTCTGAAGAAGGTGCCGAATCTGGCCAAGGGACTCGGGGTGATCTCGGGATTCAGCAACGGGGCGCACGCCATTGATGGCATGCTGCGCGTGCGGAGCAAGAAGGGCGAAGGCGTCGCCGACTACTTCAAGGTCTTCGTTTTGGCTGACGGCGGTGGCAGCTATTCCGCCAGTAAAGGTGGCTACCCTTCCCTGAAAGGGAAATTTGCCTACGTTTGTTGGGGTGAAAAAAGTCCCAATGCCGGGCCGTCACAGTTGGTGGCCAAGGATTTCCGCAGCCGTGGCGCGGAGCATGTGGCGAGCGAAATGAAAGACACCGGTCACGCTTTCGCTCCGGCCGAAGTGGAGAAGGTCAAAGTCTGGATGGAGAAAACGGTCGTGCCGGTTCTGTTTGCCAAGCCTTGACGCTCATGGACGAACTGGCAGCCGCCCGGCTGGCGCTGGGATTGATGGACCTGACCTCCTTGGAGGACAGCGATACTCCCGGGAGTATCGAAGCTCTCTGTCGGCGCGCGGTGACCCCCCATGGGGCCACGGCCGGTGTCTGTGTCTATCCCGCGTTTGTCGGAGTGGCCCGGGCGACGCTGGCTTCCCTGGGAGCGGAGGCCGCGCGAACCGTGGTGGTCACGGTGAGTTCATTTCCGGAAGGGAAGGCCGATGTGGAGGCCGCGGCAGAGGAGACCCGCGCGGCCGTCGCCGCGGGCGCTGCCGAAGTGGACACCGTGCTGCCTTACCGCAGCCTCCTTGCTGGGGACCGTAAGGCCTGCGAACGCCAGTTGGCCGCCTGTCGGGAAGCCTGCGGCCACCGGGCGCGGCTCAAAGTGATCCTCGAAACCGGAGCACTGCGTGATCCCGCGCTCATCGCGGAGGCTTCCCGACTTGGCATTGCCGCGGGAGCGGATTTTATCAAAACATCCACCGGCAAAGTGCCGGTCAACGCCACCCCCGGGGCGGTTGCGGTGATGCTGGAGGTGATCCGGGACAGCGGGGGCGTCTGCGGGCTGAAAATCGCCGGAGGCGTGCGCACCACCGGCGATGCGAAGGCTTATTTGGAACAGGTCGCCGCAGTGATGGGGGATTCCTTCCTGCGTCCGGAGACTTTCCGGTTCGGGGCCTCCGGTCTCCTGACGGCGCTTTTGGCAACCTTGGACCGCGATCCTGCGGGACCGTCCGGGACTCAATCGCAGTCAGTCAGTTACTGACCAAACGGACCCCAAATAGCGGGCACCTTGAATCCCGGCGCGGCCTCCAGATTTCCAGGAGGAACGGCTTCAGCGGCCAGAGCGCGGTATTTGGCAAGCAATTCTGCGGTCTTCGCCGGTTCTTGAGTGGCCAAATTGATCTTTTCGCCGGGATCGTTCAGCAGATTGAACAACTCCACGCTTTCGGCTCCGTTACCGGTCCGTTCCTCTCCAGTCTGCTTGTTCTTTCCCTTCCCTTTTCCTTTTGGGCTGGCCTGCGGGTGGATCACCACTTTCCAGTCACCCATGGACAGGGCTCCACCGGAGGGGGAGGCATTGTGCAGGAGGTATTCGTGGGGGCTTTTCGCTCCGCTGGTGAGCACCGGCCAGATGTCGTGACCATCCAGGGGCAGCTTCGATTCCGCGGATGCCCCGGCCAGGCCGAGCAGGGTGGGAAACCAGTCGACCATGTGGAGCGGTTCCGTGACGGTGCTGCCGGGGGCGATTTTTCCCGGCCATGACGCGCAGGCGGTGACTCGGGTGCCGCCTTCATAAACCGTGCCCTTGCCGGCCCGGAGCGGACCGTTGGTGGCACCCAGTCCAGTGGGGCCCCCGTTGTCGCTGGAAAAGATGACCAGAGTGTTGTCTCGCAGGCCTTTCTTGTCGAGCGCGGCAAGGATGCGTCCCACCTGGTCGTCCTCACAGGTCACCATCGCCGCATAGGCCCGGCGTTTCTTGTCCTTAATGTTCTCATATTTCGCGAGATAGGCCTCCGGTGCCTGGAGCGGGCTGTGCGGGGCATTGAATGGCACATAGAGAAAGAGGGGGCGTGAAGCATCGTGGTTTTCAATGATGCGCGCCGCTTCGGCGCCGACCAATTCTGTCGTGTAACCTTCATCATGGCAGGGTTCCGTGTCGCGGTGCCAGTCAAAGCCGCCGTCACGGATGTGGGTGAAATAGTCCAAGGCGCCACAATAATGCCCGTAGTGGTGGTCAAAACCGCGTTGCGTCGGAAGGTAGGCCGGTTCGAAAAAGCCGAGGTGCCATTTGCCCACCATGTGGGTGGCATAGCCGAAATCGTGAAGTGCCTGGGGCAGCAACCGTTCTGCGAGGGAGAGCCCGCGGCGCTCGTGGGGACGGATGACCCCAACCTGGAGTCCGTAACGCATCGGGTAGCGGCCCGTCATCAGAGACGCCCGGGTCGGGGAGCAAACCGGTTGCACATAGAACCGCTCCAATTTGGTTCCGCTGGCGGCGAGGGCGTCCAGATGCGGCGTCCTGATTTCACTGCCGTGCCACCCCACATCACCAAAGCCGAGATCGTCGGCAAGGAGAAAGACCACGTGCGGTCTGGGAGCTTCCGCATTCACCTCCGCGGAGGCAGCGGTCAGGCTCAACAAAAAAATCAGGAGGCGGCCGGCCATCTTTTTGGTCGAAGGCAAGGATCCCAGACCGTCAACCCAAGGCTTTGTCGAGGGTCTCCTGGCTTTCCCGGAGCCGGTCATGGATGGCCCAGAATTCTCCGCCATGGGCCACGAAACGGCAGCCCATGTCCACTACCGCCCGGATTTCCTCTTCCGTTCCGGCGGGAATACCCCACGGTTTGCCGGCCCGTTCGCAGGCGGCGGCCACGGTTTCCACGGCTTTGCGGAGAACCGGGTCGGACACCGTGGCGCGGCAGCCGAGACGCAAGGACAGATCGCCCGGACCGACAAAGATGAGGTCGACACCGGGAGTGGAAATGATGGCGTCGATGTTGGACACCGCCACAGGCGTCTCGATTTGGAGAATCAAGAGAGTCTCCTCGTTGGCCAACTGCACATAGTCGGGAGATTTTCCGACCCAGTAGCCGGCATCGTGGGCTGCCCCATCGAGTCCGCGATCCCCAAGGGGAGGGAATTTGGCCGCTTCGGCCAGCAGGGCCGCCCGTTCCGGAGTGTTGACATGGGGAATCATGATCGCCGAGGCCCCATCCTCGAGCAGCCGGGCGATGCCGGATTTCTCGATCGTGGGGGTGCGCCAGACACAGTCAATATCGGCGAGGTGATGCTGGGCGATCATGGCCCCGATTTCACGGGGATCCCAGGCCCGGTGTTCGGCATCCACCCACACCCCGTCGAAGCCGAAATGGGCCGCGAGATGGGGGAAGTAGGGGAGGTAGTGCCCGACGTTGGCAATGCGGACGACCCCGCCTGCGCGGAGTTTTTGACGGATTTTGGAAGGTCTCATGCAGAAGTGTTTTGGAAGGGGTCAATTCACACGGGATTCCATCGGGTGGAAAGCAAAATCCGCCGGGATACGTGATTCTTGGTTCCCGCCAGAAGGGTTTAGGCGTGGTCGGATTGCGAAGATTCAATTCCCTTCACCGAGCTTTTCATAGTAACGGCGGACCAGATCGCGGTATTCTTTGGGAACAGGATCACGGTCGACCGGGGACAAGGGATTTTTCTGATCCTTGCGGGCCAGTTCCTCGGCCACGGCATCGCGCAGTTCCATCAAGGGATTCACGATGCGGGTTCGGATGGAGTCCGCCTGCGGAGGTAGGTTGTCCTTGTGGTGATCAATTCTCATGGCGCGGGCGTTGTCTGAAATGCGGGCCGCCTCGTTCTTCAGATCATCCCGGTTGAGCATCGTTTCGAGTTTTCGCAGGCCATCATTGAAGGGCTCATAGCCTTCGCCGGTGATGGGATCCCGCGCGTTGGCATTGGGTTCGGTGTTTTCATCCCCGGCAAAGAACAAGGGCTTTCCGTTTCCGGGGTCGCCGGCGGTGAGCGGACCCTGCCGCCGGTCATCGCCACCTCCGTTGTTCGGCCAGCCCAGATTGCTTCCATTGCGGGCTCCCGTGGCACCGGGGGCGCCCTTCTTTTCGGAGCCGTTTTGAGCCCCCGTCGGGGTGCCGTCAGTTGACTCCCCGGGTTGGGCACCGGCCAAACTTTTGGCCTCCTGAGCAGAACCCTGGCCCTGTCCGGGCTGGCCTTTTGCACCTTCTTTTCCTTTGCCGGCGCCTTCTCCCTTACCCTCGCCTTGGGAGTTGGCCTGCTGTGGATCCTGTCCGGTGCCTTCGCCGTTTGGCTCTTCTCCTTTGCCTTTGCCGCTGTTCTGGGCTTGCTGGGATTCTTGGCCCTTGTTCTGGCCGTCCGGTTTTTCGCCCTGGCCGGTGCCGTCGGTTTCCTTGCCAGACGTTTTGCCGGGACCGGGTTGGTTGCCTTCTGGGGACTTGGTCTGATCAGGATCTCCGGTTTTATTTTGGGCGACCTTGCCGGCTTGATCGGTTCCCTGGGGTTTGCCGGAGGGATCAGGTTGCCCGGTTCCTGGCCCCGGCGATCGCTGTCCGTCCTCCGGCTCGGTGCCGGCCCCGGGAATCTTCTTGTCTCCCGGAGGATCTGTCGAGGCAGTTTGGTTGGGATCCCCAGATCCGGGGTTCTGTCCGGGCTTCTCCCGGCCTTGATCCGGCGAGTTTCCGTCCTGGGAGGCGGTCTTGTCCGGTGCCGTTTCCGGGGCTTTGCCATCGAGCCGGTCGGCTTCTTCCTGGGACCGTTCGATCAGGTTGTCCAATTCATTCCGGGCGAGGCGCAGGGCATCGGCTTCACTTCCCAGGATGCGTTCAGCGGCTTTTTCGACATCATTCTTGAGCTGTTCCAAACCGCGGGCGGCGGCCCGCTCGTTTTCCACGGCGAGATCGGTGCGTCCATAGCGGGTCAAATCCCGCGTCTCCTCGAGATGCTTCTCCACTTCGCCGGTCCGGGCATTGCGCACGGCATCGTAGAGGGCGCTGGAAAGCAGCGGCTCGGAAGTCTCGGCAGCCTCGCTGGTTTGGCGCAGTTTCTCCAACAATTGATTGAGCTGGTCGGCCTGCTCCTGCATCTGGTTGCCCAGCTGCATCTGTTCCAAAGGAGTGGGTCTTTCGGCTCCGGCGGCGGTTGCCTGGTTGCGTTCCTCGAGTTTCTGTCCGAGGGCTTCCTGCTTTTCGGTGAGATCGCGCGCTTGATCCCGGACCTGCCGCATTTCCTCGGTGAACTGCCGGGATGTTTTTTTGCGGAACTCCTCCTGGGTTTTTTCCAGCTCCTTCTGGGCCCGGGCGGCGGCATTTCCGGCATCGGCCAGCTTCTCCTCTTTGAGATTTTCCGCAGCCTCCCTCACATTCTCGCGGATGTCATCGAGTTTGTCCCGTTCCTCCGCCATGTTGGGCCGGTTTTCAGGAGTGTCCATCCGCTCGCGCAGATCGTCGACTTCCCTCAGCAATTGTTCCTGTTCTTCCTGGAGGCGCTTTAGTTGGCGATCCAGTTCCTTTTTTTCTTCGTCGGTCTTGGCTTCCTCGATCGCGTTTTCCAGCTCCTTGATTTTCTTTTCCAGAGCTTCCTGCCGACGGGCCAGTTCCGTGAGCCTGGCCAGAACGGCGAGGTTTTCTTTCTGCTCGGGAGTCATGTTGGCCTCGTTCTCCTCCGCCTCCGTTTCCTCCTCGTAGCGTTGGTCCTTTTGTTTCATCTCCAGCTGCATGAGCTGGCGTTCCTGTTCCTGTCCCTGGCCGCTGCTGCTGGATTTCGAGGTGCTCCGGGTCACGACCTTCTCCCGGGCCTGTGCCTTGACGAGGCTCGCATAGGCCTGCCGTTCGAAATCCATGGCGACGGTCAATGGTCCTTCCTGCGAGGAATCGACCGCTTTCTGGAGTTGTCCAACGGCTTGCTCCATCTGTCCTTTGGCCTCGGTGAAGAGGGATCGCATCTCGGCGTCCTGGATTTTCTCCAAGGTTTCATCGGTTTGTCCGATGGCGATGGTTTGGCTTTCCCGAACCACGCCGGTATCCGAACCGAGCGCATCCATTTTCTTGCCCATGTCGGCGGATCTCACCAGCTTCCACGTGGCGTTGAGAATGTCCTTCTGCAGCTTGAGCAGTTTGGCGGACTGGTTCTGCTCCCCCGGCTCGCCCTTGCCTCCCGGGCTTTCCTGCTCCCGGTAAATGTCTTCAAAGGGACGGACCTCGGCGAAGAACATGTCGCTGGTGGAACGGCGCACCGTGCCGTCACCCGCCCGGTCATCAGCCCACAGATGGTAGGTGATGACATCGCGTGGTTTGACCCCGAGGGTTTCCAGGGCCAGCAGGGTGGTCAGGTCGTGCTTTTTGTCCCCCGGGAGGGAGGCGTCGGCAAGAATGATCTCCTTTTCCTCGCCGTTCACATTCAGAGTGGCTCCCGCTTTGAGAATGCCGACATCGTCCCAGACCCGGGCTTCCATGGGAAGTTCCTGCACGGCGGAGACCGTGACGTCGCGCTTGGGGAAAACAAATTCGAGCTGGGGAGGAGCGTTGGCATTCACCGTGACGGTGAACCACTCGGGTTCTTTGTTGGCCCGGTCCTGCGCATCGACGAGGTGCAGACGGTATTTCCGGCTGCCCTCCGGCAGATAGGAGGCCTCCAGAACGGTGGGATCATCGGCGGAAGGCGTGAGCGGGACGATGTGGTCATCGTCGGCATACAGTTCGGCGGCGGTAACGGCCTTGTTGACCTTGAGGCTCCAGGCCAGTTGCGAACCCTCCATGAGGGTGACTTTGAAAGTGTCCTTCAGTTCTTTGGCTGGCTTGCCGGTATATTTCGGTGGCTGGATGGTGGCATTGGCGGTCTCCAAAGCCGGGTGGACAAAGGTGGTGATGCGGAAAGCGTCGGACTGCTCTGAGTCGAACTCGATGCGGTAGTCGGCATCCCGGTCGATGGTGGTCACGAGGCCACCGAAGACATTGGCATCGACCCCGGCCTTCAAGGGGATCCGGGCTCTTTCTTTCCCCGGTTGTCCGGGATCGGAAAGCACCAGCGTGGCCGAAGGCGGAATCCGGCCGGCGAAGGCCGCTTGAACCACCAGACGTCCGCCACGCTCGACCTCCGCATTGCCCGGATCCACTGTGATCTCATAGGGAGGGGGAGTCACGTCGGGTGGCTCGGCGGCCGGAGTTCCCGTCAATCCAGCGGCGGGGGAGGTTTGATCTGGCTTCGGCAGGAGGATCAGGCAGACCAGGGAGCCCAGGCAGGCCAGCGCGCTGAATGCCTGGGTCAGTCCCGCGGCACGGAGGCGGTGTCGAAAAACCGGGCCGACCCAATCATGGGTGGCGGCATGCTCGACGGCTTCCGCGACAACCCGTTCCTGAAAATAAGTCAGGGGGGCGTCGCTCCGTTCATTTTCCGTGGCTTCGACTGCCGTGTAGAGAGCCGCACCCAGGTCGGGATGGACTTTTTCAACCCCGGAGGCGAGTTGTTTCAGATCCGGTCGGCGATGCGCAGCCCTTCTCCGGGCGATGAGAAAAGCGAGCAGCGCGGCGCCGGCCAGAGCGAGCGGTTCCCAAGGGCGCCACCACCCGGTCCAGTGGGCCAGAGCGAGGCAACCCAGCGCCAATCCCGTCACCACCAGGAACGCCACCGTCAGAGCTTGTCGTCGCCAGAGCGTTTGCTGGGCGTCGATGAGCGGGCGCAGACGGTGGGCGAGGGCGCGTTCGAGGTTCATGGCGTTGGGAACGTGGACGGGGCTCTTGAAATCATGCGGAGGCGGGGGAGGTGCCGCCTGGGGCGTCCTTGGAAGCCCGGGGGCGGCTTCTCAGGGCGGCCAGAAGGGATTCTAACACCAGGAAGCCCAAGGCCGCCAGTGCCAACCACTTCCAAAGTTTTTG
>JADZAX010000594.1 GCA_020852405.1 Verrucomicrobiales bacterium | reverse complement strand
TTCGTCGCGAATCACATACGGTTCACGGTAAGCCGGACGAGCCAGTGCATTGGCTTTGGCGTCAAGGTCGCCATTGCCTTCGAACCAGTTGGTTTTGGGGTTGAATTTGAGGTAGGCCCCCATGGTGATGGCCTTGCTGATGTCGACCCCGTTCTTGCCGAGGTGATCCGCCATGGAGCCAAAGCGTTCCGTGAGGACTTTGTCGCTCTTGATGCTTTCCAGGATCTGGGATTCCGACTGGGTGGCCCCCAATTGGTGGGAGATCAGGCCGGTGTGGCAGAGGGCGCTGGAAAGGTGGGTGGTGTGGCAATCCGCGTTGAGATCTTTGTAGTTCCGGCTCCGCACGGCTTTGATGAAGTTCTCGAAGTGGTTGCCGCCGCCTTTGAATTCCTGGGTTGGCTTCCCGGCCGTGTCAGTCGCGATGACTTTGCCTCCGGCGTTCGCGTAAATGCGTCCGCCTTCACAGATCACCACCACGGAAATGCCGCTTTCCCCGGGAAACTCCTCGGGGGAATTCATTTCCTTGCCCCAACCGCTTTCCTGGGCTGCTTTGTCCTTCGGGAGACCGCGGGTTTCGAAAATGAGCGGCGCGTCCGGATAGTCATGATACACAATCTGGGTGTTCGGGGTCTCGCCATCGTCGTCGTAGCCAAGGCGGCCTCCCAGGCTGAGCACATGGGGGGAGAGTTCCTCCACGCCAAGGAACCAGCGGGCCACATCCAGCTGGTGGATCCCTTGGTTCCCCATGTCGCCGTTGCCGTAGTTGTAGAACCAATGCCAGTCGTAGTGGAATTTCTTGCGGCGCAAGGGCTGCTCCATCTGGGTCGGACCGGACCAGAGGTCATAGTCCAAGCCTGCGGGAATGGCCGCGCCGCCGCCTTTTCCGATGGACTGGCGGGGCTTGTAGCACATGCCTTTGACGTAAAGAATTTTCCCCATCGCGCCGGAACGGACATGGGCCACCGCTTTCTGGATGGATTCCATGGAGCGGCTCTGGGTGCCTCCCGCACAGATCCGGTCGTATTTGCGGGCCGCTTTGACGACCTGGCCGCCTTCCCAGACATTGTGGGAGATGGGTTTTTCAATGTAACAGTCTTTGCCGGCCTGGCAGCCCCAGACTGCGGCGAGGGAGTGCCAGTGGTTCGGGGTGGCCGAAGTCAGGACATCGATTTCCTTGCTTTCGAGCACCTTGCGGATGTCGGTATACCCTTCAACCTTGAAGCCCTGCTTCTTGGTCATCGAAGTGGTTCTGGAATCCAGCACGGTCGGATCGACATCGCAGATGCCAACGACCCGGACGCCTTTTTGGCCGGAAAATTCGCTCAAATGGGAAGCTCCTCGGCCATTGACTCCTTGGACAGCGACCCGGATATCCTCGTTGGCTCCGAGAACGCGGGAATTGGGCCAGGCGAGGGCGGCACCGAATCCGGCACCGTATTTCAGGACTTCACGGCGGGATCGGTTCATGGTTGGGGGATTTTTTGAGCTCATAAAGCCACGATCATAGCGAAAGGACCTTTCATCGCCAAGCAAGAAAGAACCGCGATGGCGGGGCGCATCTGCGTATTTGGTCCCCGCAGGGCGCAAAGGTCGGTGATTACTTGGCGGTGTCAGAAATGGTTCCGATCAGTTCGATGAAATTTCCGTCGGGGTCATGAATCGCCACAAGTCGCTTGTTGCCTCCGAGGTCCGCCGGGGTTTGTCCCAGCAGCTTCACCCCGGCCTCCGAGAGCCTTTGCAAGGTCTGGCTCAGATTGCTTACGTTGAAGGTCAAATAACTGATGCCGATCGTGGAGTGGATGAATGTTTGGTCGGGTTTCACACCGGGGCGTTCCGGAAATGCCATCAGTTTGATCCGAGTTCCCGGGGCGTCCTTGTCCAAGGTGAAGACCCTGATGGTGGCCGGTTGATGGTCGGTCAGGCCAAAGGCGGCGGTTTTCTCCGCGGTCACGGAGAATCCCGGCACCTCGGTGAGTCCAATGACCTTCGTGTAAAACGTGGCCGATTTCTCCAAATCCGCGACGACAATGCCAATGTCGACGACCGGTTTGGAGAATTCGGAGGGAGTGGACGTCTCCGACTGGGCCCGCAGACCCAAGGGGGACAACAGTGCCGCGCTGAATACGATACCCAAGAGAGAATGGAAAGAAGAGCTTGTCATCATGGGTCCATGTATGCCTCAGACTCCGGGTCGGAGGCAACGCCTTTCAGGGGACGCAAACGCGCGCGCGCCTTCTTTTTGCTCGTCTTGGAAGGAATCCGCATGGTCAAATAGGTGCCATGAAGAAGCTTTCGTCCTATTCACGACGTGATTTCCTGGAGCAGGCCGCCGCTGCGGCCACAGTGCCATTGGCTGGCTTTACGGCGAGCCGTCCGGCAGATGCCCAAGCCGCCGGTGATCGCTCCGGGGCGATTGAAATCGGCTCGCGCTTGGAACTGATGGTCGATGATTTTTTGATCGATTCCCTTTCCGGAAAGGCGCAATGGGTGCTCCATCATCCGGAAACCAAAGAGATCGCCCTCGAGCACGACTCTCCTTGGGAGGGGAGCGGGACTGGTTACCACAGCGTCTTCAAGGATGGCGATCGCTACCGCATGTATTATAAAGCGTGGCATCTCGATGTGCAGCCGCCGGGCAAGGTCAACACGGGCACCCATCCCTTGTTCTGCTGTTATGCGGAAAGCGGAGACGGCGTGAAGTGGACCAAACCGGAGTTGGGACTTCATGAGTTCCAAGGATCCAAAAAGAACAATATTGTTCTGGTGCCCGGTCCGGCCGGGTCGTCGGTCGTCGATCCGGGACATCCGGCGGTTTTCAAGGATGAAAATCCCGACGCTCCCCCCGAAGCTCGTTACAAAGCCATCATCCGCTCCTCCAAGCCCCATGGTCTGCTCGCTTTCCAGTCGCCCGACGGGTTTCACTGGACGCCGATGAGTGAAGGTCCGGTGATCACGCAGGGCGCGTTCGATTCCCAGAACCTTGCTTTTTGGGATCCCGTGCGCTCGGAATACCGCGCCTATTGGCGGGTCTTCACGTCCGGAGTCACCAATGGGAAAGACTGGAAGCCCGAGGGTTCCCGGGCGATTCGCACTGCCACGTCAAAGGACTTTCTCCACTGGGAGAACCAGACCGATGTGACCTACGTTGATTCCCCTTTGGAACAGCTCTACACCAACGGTGTCAAACCCTACCACCGGGCTCCTCATCTTCTGCTCGGTTTTCCGACCCGCTATGTCGAGCGGGGATGGTCCGACAGCATGCATGCCCTCCCGGAGGAGGAGCATCGCGAATGGCGGGCCAAGGCCAGCCTCCGCTACGGGACGGCTCTCACGGAAGGACTTTTCATGGCCAGCCGGGACGGGGTGTTATTCAAACGGTGGAATGAGGCCTTTCTGCGTCCGGGTATTGAGAGGCCGGGCACCTGGCACTACGGGCATCAATACATTGCCTGGCAGCTGGTCGAGACCCGGTCGGGTTTCGAGGGAGCCTCCAATGAACTGTCCCTCTATGCCACCGAGAGCTATTGGACTGGGAACAGCAGCGCGCTGCGCCGGCACACCTTGCGGATGGATGGCTTTGCCTCTCTGCAGGCTCCGTTGAGCGGTGGGGAATTCGTCTCAAAGCCGCTTGTTTTTGCGGGGAGCAAGCTCAACCTCAATCTGTCCACTTCGGCGGCGGGGGACATCCGGGTGGAACTACAGGATACCTCAGGCAAGGCCCTTCCCGGATTCGCCCTGGATGACTGTCCTCCGGTATTTGGTGACACTTTGGAACGCCCCGTTGCCTGGAAAAAGGGCGGAGATCTCAGTGCCCTGGCGGGAAGGCCCCTGCGGCTCCGCGTGGTCCTGCGGGACGCTGATTTGTTCGCCCTGCAGTTTGTTTGACG
>JADZAX010000593.1 GCA_020852405.1 Verrucomicrobiales bacterium | reverse complement strand
AGAATCTCCCTTTCTGAACGGGCCCCTGAGCGGGCTACCCTTCGCGTCATCGGATTCACCAGAGGCGAGGTCTCCTCGATCCTGCTCGGGGAGGTCGGCCTGCTCACCCTGCTGGCCATCGCTCCCGGTCTGCTCATCGGTCGCGGTCTCGCCGCGATCACCGTGATCGCACTGGCCACGGAGACCCAGCGGTTCCCTCTTGTCGTTCTTCCTTCGACCTATGGTTTTGCGGTGGTGGTGGTGGTCGCCTCATCGGTCATCTCCGCCCTGGTCGTGCGGCGCCGCATTGATCATCTGGATCTGCTGGCGGTGTTGAAATCCCACGAATGAGTGTTTTCTTAATTTACCCATGAAAGTAAGCAAGAATAAAATCATGGCCGGTCTGGCCGCCGCGGCCATTGGTCTCATGCTGGTCTGGGCATTCCGCCCCCAGCCTGTGGTGGTCGAGACCGGCCGGGTGGAGACCGGCTCCCTTGAGGTCACCGTGAACGAGGACGGGCGGACCCGGATTCGCGAGCGCTATGTGGTTTCAGCCCCACTGGCGGGCAAGTTGGACCGCATTTCCCTGCATCCTGGTGATCCGGTCGAGGAGGGAAAAACGCTGATCGCCCGGATTCAACCGACCGATCCGCAGCTGCTTGATCCCAGTGCCAAAGCCCAGGCTGAAGCTCGCGTCAACGGGGCCGAGGCGGCCAAAAAGCAGGCCCAGGCCCAGGTGGACCGGTCGGAGTTGGAGAGCCGCTACGCCACCACGGAGATGGAGCGCCGCAAAGGTCTGCTGGCCCACAAAGTATCGACCCAGGAGGAATACGATGCCGCCGAGCAGCGTGCCCTGACCTCGGCGAAAGATCTCCGGGCGGCGGAGTTCGCCCTCCAGGTGGCTGAGTTCGAGTATGAGCAGGCGCGGGCCGTGCTGGTGCGCAGCGGAACGGGTGCGGCCGGAGAAGGGTCCCACGAGATCCTCGCGCCGGTCTCGGGCAGGGTGCTGCGTGTCATTGAAGAAAGCGCCACCATTGCCCAGCCCGGCCTCAAGCTGCTCGAGATTGGTGATCCCACGGATCTGGAGATCGAAGTCGATGTCCTCTCCCGCGACGCCATAGCGATCCGGCCTGGAGCGCGGGTCATCATCGAACATTGGGGAGGAGACACAGTCCTGCTCGGGCGTGTTCGCATTGTCGAGCCTTCCGCCTTCACCAAAGTGTCCGCTCTGGGCGTCGAGGAGCAGCGGGTCAATGTCATCGTGGATTTCACGAGCCCGGTGGAGGAGCGGATCGCTCTCGGGGATGCGTTCCGCGTCGAAGTGCGCATCGTGACCTGGTCGGGAGAAGCGGTGCTCCTGGTTCCGGTTGGCGCGCTGTTCCGCCATGAGGGAAAATGGGCCGTGTTTGCTGCGGAGGTAGGCCATGCGCGGCTCACCCCCGTCGGGATCGGCCATGCCAATGACCGCGTTGCGGAGGTGCTCTCCGGATTGGAGGAAGGCGGGTCTGTCATCCTCTATCCCTCCGACAAGGTCCGTGACGGGGTCAGCATCGTTTCCCGGAGTGGGTTGTGAGTTTGTCATGGCCTCATAAAAGGCTTGCGTGCCGGGTGGGCTTCGCGTGAAATTCGCGTTCAGATTCCCCAATGTCTTATGGATTCCTCTGCACACCTTTCCCAATCCACTCTTGTCATCCCATCCGGCTCCGGCCGCCGGGAGTTTCTCATCCGGGCCGGCACGCTGGCAGGCGGCCTGACTCTGGGGGCTCCATGGGTCCGGGCCCAGTCGAAGAGTGGCAGAAAATACCGGACGGCTCTCATCGGGAGCGGGTGGTGGGGCCTGAACATACTCCGTGAAGCTCTCGCCGATGGCCGCTGCGAGTGCGTGGCCCTCTGCGATGTCGATGCTGATGCCTTGGAGGTCTCCGCCGACGAGATCGGCTCTCTTGCCGGCACCACTCCAAAAACCTACCATGATTACCGGGAACTCCTCGCCAGGGAAAAGCCTGAGATTGTCATCATTGCCACCCCCGACCACTGGCACGCCCTGCAGACCATCGCTGCCGTGCAGGCCGGGGCGCATGTCTTCGTTGAGAAACCGACGGGCCACACGGTCAAGGAGAGCCGCGCCATGGTCAACGCCGCGCGCGCCGCGGACCGGGTCGTGCAGGTCGGGTTGCACCGTCGCATTGGTCCCCACCATGTATCGGGAATGAAGTTTCTCAAGGAAGGAGGGGCGGGCACCATCGGCATGGTGAGGATGTTCGCCAACAGCGGCGGCGGAGGCCCCGAGTCGGCCACTCCGAACACACCGGTGCCGGAAGGTCTTGATTGGGAAATGTACTGTGGTCCGGCTCCCCTGCGCCACTTCAACCGCCGCATTCATCCCGGAGGGTTCCGCAACTTCCTCGATTTCGCCAACGGCACGCTCGGCGACTGGGGAGTGCACTGGCTCGACCAGATGCTCTGGTGGAGCGATG
This sequence comes from Verrucomicrobiales bacterium, assembly GCA_020852405.1. Lineage (GTDB taxonomy): Bacteria > Verrucomicrobiota > Verrucomicrobiia > Verrucomicrobiales > DEV007 > JACKQE01. Next base: position 4,022 of record JADZAX010000593.1, on the reverse strand, counting down.
AAGCCCATCCCAAATCAATTTACTGCACCGGCGGGCGCGACGTCTCCGGGGCGGCGGTGAACGACGGTCAGGGACAGACCAGCGATGCGCCCGACCACCAGGTCGCGGTGTATGAATTTGAATCGTTCACCGCAACCTGGGAACACCGCAAGTTCGGGGGCAACGGGGCGGAAAAGGCCGGTGTCGGGGCCTATTTTTACGGATCGAAAGGGGTGTTCCACATGGGGTGGCGGGATGGTTGGACGTTTTACCCATCCAAAAAAGGCGAAGCCGAACGCCATGAGGATCCCCAGTTCGACAATGTCAAGGACGGCCACAATGTTCCGCCGCTCTGGCGGGATTTTCTCGACAGCATCGAGGCCGGGCGCCGTCCTGTGGCGGATGTTGAGATCGGTCACCGCGCGACCAACCTGAGCCTGCTCGGCATGTTGTCTTGGAAACTGGGGCGTTCCATCGCCTGGGATGGGGAGAAGGAAACCATCCCGGGTGACGAGGAAGCCAACAAGTTGCTGAGCAGGGAATATCGGGGGGCCTGGGTTTACCCAGTCTGAGTCAGTCTTGGAGGAGATCTTGGAGCGATCGGCGGGCTTTGAGGCGGGTGGTTGCGGTGGGAGAAGGTGCCGGTCGGAGGCGTGGGCCGTTTCCGGGCGGTTTCCGCAGCGGTCATGCGATCTAACGGGCCCTGGCGATGGTTTGCTCGGATCTGGCAGAAGGCGACCGGGAGCCGATTCCCGAAGTCTCCCTGCACCGCGGCGCTTCCCCCATACCGGAATGCGCCACTTGCCCCGGCGGGACGGCAGGACGAATCTTTCGCATGGACCTTACCCAGTTGCTGAAGCAGTGCTCCGGACCCATCCGCCGCCGATCCTTTCTGGAAGTCGGCGGACTCAGTGTGGTGGGTCTGGGACTGGCCGACTTTCTCCGTTTTCAGGCGCAGGCCGCTTCCATGGGCTCCGCATCCCAGGGGCCTTCGGACACTTCGGTGATTTTCATCTGGCTGCCCGGTGGTCTCCCGCACATGGACACCTATGACATGAAGCCGGATGCCCCCATGGAATACCGGGGGGATTTCCAGCCGATCCGAACCAATGTCCCCGGAATGCAGGTCTGCGAACTGCTTCCCCGTCATGCCAAAATTGCGGACAAAGTCTCCATCATCCGCAGTATCCAGCATGACTTTGCCGACCACGGCGGGGCCCACAAGCGGATGATGACGGGGCGTCTGCCAAAGACCCCCACGGGCACGATCAATGACGCACCGGCCGTCCCCTGCGTGGTCAAGAAGGTTGTCGGTGGCAGCACCGCGTCGGGCCTGCCCACCTCTGTGGCCTGCTCGAACTCATCGTCCGTCGATTCTTTCGCCCTTGGGGCGGCTTATCTTGGCGCGGCGAACACGCCCTTCATGGTGCCCGGAGATCCCAGCGCGGCGGACTTCAAAGTGCGGAACATCGGGGTCAAACAGGAGATGGAATCGCGGCTTGAGGACCGGCTCTCGATGCTCGGAGGGATGGACCGTTTCCGCCGCAATCTCGACAAGAGCGGCTCGATGGAGGCGATGGACTCTTTCAACCAGCAGGCCATGGGCATGCTGACGAGCGATTCGGTGCGTGATGCCTTCGACCTTGGCAAAGAGTCCGAGCGCACCCGCGAGCGGTATGGCCGCAATGCCTACGGGCAACGCGGGTTGCTGGCGCGGCGTCTCGTGGAGGCGGGGAGCCGCTTTGTGACGCTGGTCTGGGACAATCCGTTCCCCGGCAAAACCCCGAAAGACTGCGCGGACAACTGGGATTTTCACGCGGTGAACTGCCATATTTTTGCCGACTGCAAATGGAAGCTGCCTGTTTATGACCAGGCTCTGACCGCCCTCATCGAAGACATCCATCAACGCGGCATGGACCGCAAAACCATGATTGTGGTGGCAAGTGACTTTGGTCATACCCCGAAAGTCAGCACCCAGCGGGGCAACAAGTCGGGCGTCATGCAGCCGGGGCGTGACCACTGGCCCCAGGCCATGTCGGTGCTCGTTTCCGGCGGCGGCGCGCCAATGGGCCAGATCATCGGAGCCACCAACAACAAGGGAGAGTTTCCTGTTGAGCGGGTGCTCACTCCCAACGACCTCTGGGCCACGGTTTACCAGCATCTTGGCATCGACTACAACACCTATTTGAAGAATTTGGAGGGCCTGCCCATGCAGATCCTTCCCTTCGGCAAACCCATTAAGGAACTTGTTTCCGGCGTGGTCTGAGATCGCATTCCTCCGATACCGTGTTCCAAGCGACCCCCATCGCCCTTGCGACCCTCATTGGGCTCGCTTTCGCATCCGTCTCTTCAGCGGGATCGTTGGAATTGCGCAGCCGGTCCGGTGTGGCAGAGGCGGTCCTGAATGGTCCGGAGGCGGGGCAGCAACTCATTGTCATGAGCGGCGGGCGAGATGTGACCCGGGAGGTTGCCTACAGCGTGACTCCTCCCGTGGTGGCCGCGGTGGACGCCTCGGGATGGGTGACTCCGCTGTCCGATGGACGGGCCACGATCACCGCAACGATGCCCGACAACACTGCGGGGAGCTTGGTCCTCAAGGTGGAAAATTTCGGGCACCTTCTACCGGTTAGCTTCACCAACGACGTCATGCCCGTTCTGACGCGCAACCATTGCAACTCAGGCGCCTGTCATGCCAAAGCCTCGGGGAACAATGGTTTCCAGCTTTCGCTGTTGGGATTCGATCCCCTGAGGGATCATGAAATGCTGACGGTCAAAGGCCGTGGACGTCGAATCTCGATCGCCGCTCCGGACAGCAGCCTGCTTTTGCAAAAGCCGAGCGGCGAGATCCCCCACCAGGGAGGGGCCCGTTTGGAGAAAAATTCGGACGATTACCGGACCCTGCGCCGTTGGATCGAGGCCGGTGCGCTGATGGCGTCCGACAAGGACCCTGTGGTTGATCGGATCGAGGTCTACCCCGCGCATGCCGTGGCAGCTCCGGGAAGTTCGCAGCAGCTCGCGGTGACGGCTTATTTCAATGATGGCACCTCCCGTGACATTACCCGCATGGCCCAGTATGTCGTGAACCAGCCCGACATGGCGGAAGCGGGAGAAACGGGGCTCATTCGGTTCGATGACAAATCTGGCATCACTTCTGTGATGGTTCGGTTCCAGCAGTGGATCGGGGTCTTCAGTGCCACCATTCCTGTCGGTGCGGGGCTCGATTTGGCGAAGTTTCCCGGGTCGGCCAATTTCATTGACACGGAAATTTTCAAGCAGCTCGGTGTCCTCGGGTTGTCGGCTTCGCCGGCGGCCGATGATGGAATCTTTCTGCGACGGGCCACCTTGGACGTCACCGGACGACTGCCCACGCTGGAGGAAACGAGAACCTTTCTGGGTTCATCCGATCCCAACAAGCGCGCCATTCTCATCGACACCCTCTTGGAGACTCCCAATTACGCCGACTTTTTTGCGGGCAAATGGGCCGGACTCCTGCGCAACAAAGTCGCGGGTGGCACGGAATGGGTCTCGCGGGACAGCCAGGCCTTCCACGCCTGGATCCGCTCCGCTTTCATCCAGAACAAGCCTTTCGACCAGTTTGCCTCCGAATTGATCACCGCCAGCGGCAAGGCGAACGAGAATCCCGCGGTGAGCTGGTACCGGGTGGTCACCGACCGCAAGGAGCAGATGCAGGACATCGCCCAGGTGTTTCTCGGGGTGCGCATGCAGTGTGCCCAATGCCATCATCACCCATACGAACGGTGGACCCAGGACGACTACTATTCGTTCGCCGCTCTCTTCTCCACGATCGAGCGCAAGAAGATCGGCAAGTTGCCGGAAGAGGACATCGTTTACCACAACCGCAAGGCCGCGCAGATGGAGAATCCCAACAGCAAGGTGGTGCTTCAGGCCCGCCTGCTGGGGGCGGAGCAGCCCTTGGGCCTTCCGGATGCTCAGGATCCCCGGCCGGCGTTGGCGGATTGGATGCGCGATCCGGCCAATCCGTATTTTTCCAAAGTGCTGGTCAACCGTTACTGGAAGCACTT
>JADZAX010000592.1 GCA_020852405.1 Verrucomicrobiales bacterium | reverse complement strand
GTAGTCGGCCTTGCCTCAGATCTTACCGTTCGAGTTCTGGCCATTCGTGACATAGCAGCCGGCCGCTCTGATCAGTTTTGGCAGTGTTTTGGCCTGGGGCGGCAGGGCCTTCGGATCTTCGGTCCTGCCCAATTCAGGTGAAAAATCATCGGCGATGATTCAGAGGATGTTGGGACGGGATGCTGAGGCTTGTTGAAGGACGGGCAATCCCAGAAGCAAGAAGAACAATAAGTAAAGCGGGGGCGGTTTCATGTTGAGTCTCACGGCGGGGAAGCAATGACTGGGTGTCACTTCGCAGCCTGGAGGTAGGCAATCAGGCTCTCAATCTGTTCCTTGGTCAGCACCGCGGAGAAATCAGCCATCGGCACCGCCTCATAGCCTCTGACGATGGAGGCCTGGGGTTTCAGGATCGACTCGCGGACATAATCCACATCCACTTTCAGCGTTTGGGGGGTTCCATTCCGTAGCACCACCTCTTCGCGACCCCAGAGGTTTTTAAAACTCGGGCCGATCAATTTGGTTCCGTCGATCGAATGGCAGGCGCTGCAAAAGTTGCGGTAGAGATCGGCACCGGAGAGGTGCTCGTCCTCACGGACAAACGCTTTGCCGGTTCCTTTCAAGTGAATGGTGAACTGGACCGCCTTCTGCTCCGGCGGAATCTCGATGACACTTGGGCCGCTCCAGCGCAAACCATCACCGAGGACGATCTGTTGGTGCGGGGTGGGATCGATTCTGTAGTATTTCTTGTGCCTGGTCTGTCCGGAAATTAGCAACGACAGGGTCACAACGCCGGGCGTTTCGGAGCGGATTTGCTGCTCAACTGCGACATCGTCCACTTCGAACAGGAAGGTGGGCGCTCCGGTCCCCGCATCACGGCGGTAGCCATGAAAGCGGAGAGACACTGGCAGTGCCTCTGGATTTCCAAGGCGCAGAGGAATCTCATCCGTGCCGAATGTCTGCATTACACCGAGAGCTTTGCAGCCGTTGCCTCCCCGGGAATTGGTTTCTCCGGAGACGTCGAGAAACCCGCCTGTCCAGCTGGAAACCGGCGCACAGTGGAGCGCGTCGAAGGCATAATTGAAGCCGCCTGGATTTCCGACGGCGATCATGCGGGTGGACTTGGCTCCTTTGACAACGCAGCGCTGCACGAGCGTGGTGTCGCCGATGATGATGTCCGTGCCTTCTTTGGCAATGGACGAAGCCGCGAGGAGGAAGATCAAGGCAAGGGGCTTCATGGCAGAAGTTGATTGAGCGTGTAGTAGGCGAAGTTGTTTTCGAGCCGCAGTCCTGTCCGCGAGGTGAGTTGCGGGAGTAGAATTTCATAGATGAACTCGGCTTTCAACGGCAGACGCAGCGACAACTTCGTGCGATCCGCGGAGATTTCGAGATTACTCAAAGGCACCGTCGCCTCGTGGAAACGCTCTGAGCCATAGGCGTCCCAATACTCGTAATGGAACTCGGTGATGGACACATTCTGCACTGCCACGTCCTCCGCGCCCAGCGGTTCGGTGAAGTGAATCTCAAAGCCGTCCCTGGTCAGAGCGATGTGGTGCATCTCGAATGGCGTCGTGCCAGCTTCATGGCGGATGATTTCAATCGCCGGATCACCCGCCACCCAGCCGCGCCCCACGGCGCCGACCCAGAGATTGCCCTGTGGATCAAAGGCAGTCGAATACGCCGCGCTGCTCAGCGGACGGATGAAGGGAAACACCGCGCCTTGATATTTGCCGCCGACTTTTTCCAGCGCGACGCGGATGATGTTTCGATGCGCGATGTCGGCAATGAACGCCTGCCCGCCGAAAGGCCCAAAGCCGGACTCCGGCGCAAAGGACGGATGTCCGGGTGAGTTCGTTAGATCGCCATGAGCCAGCCAGACAGCGGGCCGCTTGCGGATCTTCGCCAGCTTCTCCAAATCGAGCGGTGGCACCTTCTCGGGAATCGTGGCGTTGGATTGGTAGTCCAGGACGCCGGGAGTGAGACCAGGTTCCGGCAGATCCCAGGTCGAGGCTGGATGGCCGAGGAAATCGCCAGCCTCGACGTGACTGAGATACGAAGACGCCACCCAGTCGCCCTGATTGTCCGTGACGAAGAGTTCGTCCTTCGAGTTCATCCCGATGCCCGCAGGCGAGCGCAAACCGGAGGCAAAGGGAATCAGATTACCGCTCGCGGTTCGCTTCATGACCCAACCGCGGTAGCCCATCGCAGTGGTCATTTGATTGGGATTGGTGGTGGTCGCCATGTGATGTCCGTTGGCGCTCAGTCCGAGCGAGAAGAACAGATCACCCTGCGCGTTCATGCTCGGTCCGTAGGCGAACTCGTGGTAGTGCCCGGAGAAGCGGAAACGATCCTCCACGGTCTCATAGACATCGGCACGGCCATCATGGTCCGTGTCGCGCAACAGGGTGAGTTCGGGTTTCTGCATGACATACACGCCGCTGCCGTCGGGCGCGACCTGCACGCCATTCACTTCCTCCAGTCCATCGGCAAACAACACCCACTTGCCGTCCTGCAGGTGCCACACGCCGCCCGTGCGGGTCGAGACATAGACCGAACCATCCGGCGCAAAATCAAAGCCGGTCGGCTCGAAGCGGGCGGGTAACTGCGGGGTGGGAATGTCGATGGCTTTTACCGTGTACCCATGGGGGACCGTCGGTGTTTCCTTGCGTCTCAAGAAGCTGATGGTGAATTGTTTATGGTTCGGTAGGAGATTCTTCAGCGTGTCCCGCTGGTTTTGCTGACCGTTGGTGGTGACCCGCCGGAAATCCGTCTGGTGGAGCCAGTAGTTTAAGTAATCTTCCGTCTCCGCTCCGGGTGTGATCTTGAAATGGAGTTGCTGGGTCTGGTCTGTGACAAATTCCGGGGTTTCCTCCACCTCCCACAAGATCCCGCTCTCTTTGTCCGATAGCTGGTAGCGCAGGAATGCTTTGCCGTCATGAACCCCGTAGCCCTGCCATTCCGCCTTGCACTCCCGCCGGGGGCGTTCGCCAAAGGTCCACGGAAACCGATCCAGAAAGAACGACTTCATTCCGGTCGCGATCGGCACCAGTTGTCCCGCCTCATCCAAATGCCCGAACTGCCCCGACCACACGCCCTGCATGGTCAGTTGGTTTGGATCATACAGAAAGTGATGCCCGTCCGCTGATCCGATCGCGAGCATTGGCAGCTTGTCCTTCGCCGCTCCGGCGACCTCGCGGACGACGATGCCCTGGGTGACGATCAGTTCCCGACCTTCTCCCATCTGGAAGGTTCCCTCTGAATTGGCTGCGGGCAGAGAGGCGGCAGGAAGGGAGGCCAGAACCATGCCCAACAACAAAGCTTTCAGGGTTCGGAGTGGGATGATCGGACCCTCATGCGGC
>JADZAX010000591.1 GCA_020852405.1 Verrucomicrobiales bacterium | reverse complement strand
GGTTGATCTGGAATCTCACCGGAGGGCGGTTGCACCTCACCGACGTCAGCAATGCCAGCCGGACCATGCTGCTCAATCTGAGGAGTTTGGATTGGGATCCGGAACTGCTCGACCTTTTTGGCATTCCGGCCTCGCTCCTGCCTGAAGTTTGTGACAGCAGCGGGATCCTGGGCGAAAGCGACGCCGCTTTGCTGGGGGCACCGGTGAAAATTGGCGGGATCGCGGGTGATCAGCAGGCAGCCCTGTTCGGGCAAGCTTGTCACCGTCCCGGGATGGCCAAGAACACGTATGGGACGGGCTGCTTTCTCCTCATGAACACCGGCATCGCGCCCGTGGAATCCTCCCACCGGCTGCTCTCCACCGTGGCTTGGCGAATCGACGGCAAGACCGAGTATGCACTGGAGGGAAGCGTTTTCATCGCGGGCGCCGCGGTGCAATGGTTGCGTGACCAACTCGGATTGTTCGCCTCGGCGGCGGAGATCGAAGCTCTCGCGGCCAGCGTGCCCGATTCCGGCGGGGTGGTCTTCGTGCCCGCTTTCGCAGGGCTGGGGGCCCCTCATTGGGATCCCTATGCGCGCGGAACCCTTCTGGGGCTGACGCGGGGCAGCCATCGCGGCCACATTGCCCGGGCCACGCTCGAGGCCATCGCCTGCCAGTCCGCCGAAGTCCTCCACGCGATGGAACAGGATTCAGGAATCCGGCTGGAGGAATTGCGGGTCGACGGTGGGGCCACCCGGAACCACCTGCTGATGCAGATCCAGAGCGATCTTCTGGGAGTTCCTGTGGTTCGTTCGGCTGTTGCCGAGACCACCGCCCAGGGCGCGGCTTATCTTGCCGGGTTGGCCTCGGGTGTCTGGTCCAGTCGTGAAGAAATCGCGGCACAGTGGGCGGAATCAGGGCGTTATCTTCCGATGACCTCCCGGTCCGCGGCCGCCAAGCAGATGGCCACCTGGAGCCGCGCGGTGGATCGGGCCAAGGGCTGGGCGGACGGAGACTGAACGTTCAAAAACCGATGCCACTTGCAATGCTGAGCTCTTGCCAGCAGCCATTCTTGGTGTTCCGGTAGGAATGGCCAGCCCAGATCCTCCCCATTTGTCCGGCATCAGTCCGATCCTGGCCCCCATCGGTCCACGCGTCGACATGCGCCGAGGAGCGGCTTGGATGATGCTGTCACTGGTGGGATTCACCGGGATGGCGTTGCTCATCAAATATCTGGGACTCCAGCGCGGCGTGAGTCCCTGGCTTTCCCTGTTTTTCCGCGCCTTGGTGGGGCTGGTCGTGGTCTGGATCGTCTATGCGCCCCGGGGCCGGGTGGATTTCCGCCGGGCTCTGTTCACCCGGCTCCTTGTCACGCGTGGCGTGCTCGGCGCGATCGGAACGGCCTGTTATTACCGCACCCTGCCGGAGCTGGGTGCGGGCAAGGCCACCTTGATCAGCAATACCTGGGTGATCTGGAGCGCCATCATGGCGGTGTTCATGCTGGGGGAGCTTCTCAGCTGGCGAAAAATCATCGGCATGGGATTCGCGATCGTCGGAATCACCTTTTTGCTGGGACTGCAGGGCGGTGATTTTACCCAGGTGGGCCGCTTCGAAATGGTGGCGGTGATTGGGGCCTTCATCGCCGCTGGCGTGGTCGTGGTGATCCGCCAGCTCACGCTCACCGAGACCAGCGGCACCATTTTCGCCTCCCAGTGCGCCTATACTGGTCTGTTGGCGCTGCCGTTCATCCTCCGCCTGCCGCTCCCGTCACTGGCCGATACCGGATTGCTCATTGCCGCGGCGGTCAGTGCGGCTCTCGGGCAGTTGGCGATGACGGAAGGTTTCCGCTTTCTCCCGGTCAGCACTGGAGGGGCCTTCCAGATCCTGCTGCCTCTCAGCATCACGGTTGCCAGCATGGCCCTTTTCAAGGAGCCTTTCTCCGGTCTCCAAGGAGTGGGCGCGGTCCTGATCCTCGTGGGCTGCTACCAGACGGTCACCGCCCGGAGGTAGTCCCGACTGATCACGCCAGCAGCCGGTCCACCACGTTGGCTCCCTGATTGTCGGTCAGGGAGGCGGCGAGTCCGTTGCGTTTGTAGGTCAATTTGGTGTGGTCGAGGCCGAAGGCTTTCAAGAGAGTGGCGTGCCAGTCATAATGTTTGACCTCGTCGATGACCGCCTTGTGGCTCCATTCATCGGTCTCACCATGGACATAACCGCGTTGGAATCCTCCGCCCGCGACCCACATGCTAAATCCGTAGGTGTTGTGATCACGCCCCCATTTGTCCCGTCCGGCGTCATTTTGAAGCACCGGCAACCGGCCCATTTCCCCGCCCCAATGGACCACCGTGCTCTCAAGGAGACCGCGCTGTTTGAGGTCGCTCACGAGCGCCGCACTGGGCTGGTCGGTGGCGGCGCAGTTGGCGGGAAGGGATGTGATGAGCGAACTGTGCTGGTCCCAGGATTGCCCGGCATTCAACACCTGCACGTAGCGCACGCCGCGCTCGACGAGACGGCGGGCGATGAGGCAACGGGTCGCATAGTCGGCGGTCAGGGGATTGTCCACGCCATAAAGGTCGCGGATGTATTGGGGTTCCTTGGAAATGTCGAGCGCTTCCTTGGCCGCAGTCTGCATGTTGGCCGCCAGTTCATAGCTGGAAATGCGGGCCTGGAGGTCGAGTTCCCCCGGGTGCTCGGCGAGGTGTTCTTCGTTGAAGGCCTGCAACAGTCCCAATTGGCGCTGCTGGGCGGCTCCGGCGAGCGATTGGGGTGGATCCAGATTGAGGATACGGGGTTCGGTCGGGCGGATCACCGTGCCCTGATAGAGCGCGGGGAGCCATCCATTGGTGAAGTGTTCCCCTTGGAAGGTGGGTAGTCCGTTGGGATGGGAGAGCACCAGGTAAGCCGGCAATTCCTCGGTTTCGCTACCGAGACCATAAGTGAGCCAGGAACCCAGAGCGGGACGGCCGGCGGTGATGCGGCCGGCATTCATCGCATAGATACCCTGGGCATGGTTGTTGACGCCCGAGGTCATGGAGCGGATCAGCGTGATCTCATCGGCGACCTGGCCCAGGTTCGGCAGCAACTCGCTAAGTTCCATCCCGCACTGACCGTGCTTCTTGAATTTCCAAGGGGAGCCGAAAACTTTCGACGAAGCCTGGGCAAGATTGTCATACTTGATTTCTCCGGGGAACTTTTGACCGTCGTATTTGGTCAGCATCGGTTTGGGATCGAAGAGATCCATTTGTGATGGCCCTCCCATCATGAACAGGGAAATCATCGCCTTGGCCTTGGCGGGGAAATGCGGCTGTTTGGGGGTGAGGTCGAAGCGGGCCTGACCGAACGAGTCGGGCTTGACCGGAGCGGCGAGAAGGCCCTCCTGTTTCAGCAGGGTCGCCAGAGCCAGCGTGCCCAGGCCGAAGCCGTTGGCGTGCAGGAAATGGCGTCGGGAGCAGAGCGTGGGGCGTATCATTCGATGTAGAGAAAGCGGTTCGAACTGCAAAGGATCTGGCAAAGGCTGGCCATGGCTTCCTGCGGCGGATTTGGAATGGGCGCGCCCTTGGGGTGCTGGATGTCGTGATGATAGCTGGTCAGGGCTTTGGTCTGCTCATCGAGGTAAGTCAGGCACCGGTTCAGATCGGTCTCCGTGGGGGATTGGCTGTAGAGCAGGCTCCAGGCCCGCTCCAACTGGGACCGCCGGTCCTTCGGAAGTTCGGACTCGAGACGGTCGGCGAGACGGCGCGCATTCTCAAGAACGAACGTGTCATTCATGAGGAGGAGGGATTGAGGCGCCACGGTGGTCTGGCTGCGCATTTCGCAGTTGGGCACCATGGTTGGAGCATCGAAGGTGTCCAGCACGGTGACCGGCTTGCTGCGACGCACTTCCACGTAGATCGAACGGCGGAAGTCGTTCGATCCGCCACTTTCCACTTTGGCGGTGGTGATGGTTCCTTTGTCCAGGCCGACCACGACCCGGCCCTGGGGATCCCGGCCAATGCCGCTTGGCGGACCAAAGCTGGCCTGGTTGAGCGTCCCGGTCACTCCCAAGATCGAGTCGCGCAGGGTTTCGGCGTCGAGGCGCCGCATTTTGAAGCGCGCGTAATAACGGTTTTCGCCATCCTCCCGCAACGAGGCGTCGTTCGAGGAGGATTGACGGTAGGCGTTGCTCAGGAGGATGATGCGGTGGAGAGGTTTGAGTTTCCATCCGCTCCGGACGAACTCATCCGCCAGCCAGTCGAGCAACTCGGGGTGGGTCGGCAGCTCGCCCTGTCGGCCGAAATCGCCCGGCGTGTTGACGATACCGCGGCCCATGTGGTTGAGCCAAAACCGGTTCACCAGGACGCGGGCGACGAGCGGGTGGCTTCCGCTGGTGAGCCACCTGGCATAGGCGAGGCGGCGTCCGGAACTGCCGGATGGGGTGGGGGCAATCTGGAGAGGTTGCTTAGCTTCCCTCGCGATGATGCCGAGCTCGGCCGGTTTCACTTCCTGCTTGGGCTGGTCGTGATCACCCCGATTGAAGAGTTTGGTCACCGGCACGTTCCCTTTGATTTCCGTGAGTGCCATGACAAAGCCTTCCACCGGTTTGGTGGCGCGCAGTTTAGTGGCTTCGGCCATCTTGGCATCCACCAGATCCTGCTTTTTCTGGTCGTAGAGGTTGAGAGAGTAGAGGGCGAGCGCCGAGGGGTATTTTTTGATCAGGGCCTGCTGCTCCGGCGTCTGTTTGTCTTTGGCCGTGGCTCGGGCCAGACGGTAGGGCTCGCGCTCCGCTTCCGGGAGCTTGAGGATTTCCACTTCGAAGATCTCATCCAGAAAGGCCTTGCCCATGGCCCGGGCCTCGGTTTCGATTTCTTTGGCTTTCACTTCGATTCCTGCGGCCTTGGTCCGCTCGTCCGGAGTGTAGAGAGAATAAAGTCGCTGGGCCGGGGCCCTCCAGGCCTCCCAGTGGTAGGCGGGATCAAAGATGGCCCGGAGTTGGTAGTAATCCGCCTGCGTGATGGGATCGTAGCGGTGGTCGTGGCATTGCGCGCAGGCCACCGTGAGTCCGAGGAGAGATGAGGTGGTGATTTTGAGCTGCTCGGTGATGACCTGGTTTTTCGCCAGTTTGGGATCATCGACGGGGTCGCCCGTGCCGTCTGGCGCCATTCGGAGGAAGGCGGTGGCGATCAGCTGGTCGGTGCGTTTTGGATCGAGCACGGCCTGCTGGTAGTCGTTCTGCGTGGCCCCTGCAAGTTCGTCGCCGGCCAGCTGCTCCTGGATGAATTCATCCCATGGCTTGTCCGCATTGATCGACCGGATCACATAATCGCGGTAACGCCAGGCATGGGGACGCAGGGAATCCGCTTCGGAATAGCCATTGGAGTCCGCGTAGCCCGTGACATCGAGCCAATGGCGCGCCCAGCGCTCTCCGTAGGCCTGGGAATCCAGAAGATGGTCGACCAATTTTTCGTATGCTTCGGGCGAAGTGTCGGCGACAAAGGCCTCCACGTCACCGGGGTCCGGGAGCAGTCCCGTCAGGTCCAGGGTGACCCGCCGGATCAGGGTCCGTCGGTCGGCCGGAGTGGAAAAGTCGAGCCCGTGGAGCTGCATCTTCTCAAGCAGGAAGGCATCCACCGGGGTGCTGATTTTGGCGGGATCGGACACCTGGGGAACCGGGGGACGTTTTATCGGTTGGAAGGCCCAGTAATCACGGTCTTCCTCCGAAATAATGGAGCCCGGTGCCAGAGTCAATGGTTCAGGACGGGCGGTTTTGGCTCCTT
>JADZAX010000590.1 GCA_020852405.1 Verrucomicrobiales bacterium | reverse complement strand
TGAAGGGGTTGGGAAAGACCGCGGATCGGCTGTGAGGCCTGCCTGACCGGTCCGGTTACAGTGCGAGTCGGTTGCGTGTGACGCTTCACCGGACCAGTGATGATGCGACGCGGTGGCGCGGTGGGGCTGGTGCCGGGAGGAGATTCTTCCCGGGGCGAAGGCATCACTTTCACGGAGGGTGCGTCGGACTCCAGATCCGCAGCGGAGAGCACCGTCACGCCGGTTTTCACCTGCTCATATTCTTTCATCGCAGCCAACGCGTTTGACGGACGGTGTTCCGGGCGGCGTGAGATCAGACGCATGACCCAGTTGGCCACCGGGGCAGGCAGATCCGGTCGCAAGGTCTGAACCGGGGTCGTCACGTGGTTGAGATGGTTTTGAATCGTCCGAGCGTTCGAATCGGCCGCGAACGGGGCCCGCTGGGTCAGGCAGTAGTAGAAAACACAACCCAGCGCATACAGATCCGTCCGCTGATCCAGAGGCTCCAATTCGATCTGTTCCGGAGCGATGTAGTCGATGGAACCGAGAAAAGATCCAGTCTGATCAAGCGTTTGTTTGGAGGGAGCCTGGGTGAATTTGGCGAGACCAAAATCGAGGAGCTTGATGTGGAACCGCCCGCTGGCCAGCCAGGTCAGCATGATGTTCTGGGGCTTGATGTCGCGGTGCAGCAGATTCATCTGCTGGGCAGCAATGAGCGGATCGAGCGATTGCATCACGAGATCGTCGAAATCCTCTAGCGTGAGCGCCCCCCGCTTAATGACCTCCTTCAGGTTCTCCCCCTGCAGCAGTTCCATCACCACATAGGGGCCTTCATCGTCGCTTTCGAAGGCAAAAATCGTCAGAATATTCGGATGCTGGAACCTGGCAAGGGCCGCCGCCTCCCGCTGCAGGGACTCGTCGGCGGATTCATTGAGGTGCGTCTGATCCAACGGAAGCAACCGCTTGATGGCCACCTCACGTCCCATGATGGTATCCTGGGCGCGGTAAATGGCGCCTATGCCACCCCGACCGATTCGTTCTTTGATTTCATAGCGTTGGGACATGACCGGGAAAAAACACAGCTGACGTGGCAGGGGAAAGGGAGTCTCTATTTTTTCGTGATTTCTGCTCCAAGGTCAACGGGTATTCAGGAGAATCGATCCGTCAGGAGCACTGAAAAGTTTTCACCCCTCTCCTCCAGCAATCGAGATCGGCATTGCCTTTTGCCTGAATTGCAGGATAATAAAAACAATAATTACCACATTTAATTAAGTGAGATTGATTTTTAAGTGGCGTCACTTTTGACAGGTTTTTTTTCTTTGACGGGAGCTGCGGCTTTGGCGGTGGGGGACTGGACGGGGTTTTGGACAAAACTCCGGCACCTGCTCACCGCCGATTGGCCGCATCCCGGGTGGTTGGTGGGTGCCGCGCTGCTGGGACTTGTGACCGGATTGCTGCTGAGGCGCCGTCCTCCCATACGCTCCGTCGGGGGCGAACATCTGCCCCCCGGGGTGACTGCAAACCAGCCAAGAGATCCGGCCGAGCCCAAGCCTCCGGCGCAAGATTGGGAATCGGAAGCCGCGGTCCTCGCCACGACCACCGTGCAACAACAGGAGGAAATCGAAAACCTGCAAGGGCGCCTCGTGGCGTTGAATCAACAGGCTCAGGAAAAGCAGGCAAGATTTGAAGAACTGGCGCTGACGGTCAGGAACTCTCTCGAGGAGACCGGAGGCTCGGCCACCGTGGCAACCGTCAGAGCCCGTTGGATGCGTTTTGCGGAGTTGCTGCGCACCGAACGACAGCATGTCGGTGCGGAAGCGGCCGGTCTGCAACGCATCGATGGTCAATTGGAAAAGGAGGCAGAACTGCTCCAGCAAATTCTCCAATCCGCCGGGGACCTGGTGGAAAATCACCGCCGCCGCCAGAGTGACGACACCGTTGACCAGAAGGTCTTCCGTCATCTCACCCAAGTGGAAGACCAGGCCCGCACCCTGCTCCAACATCTCGCGGGAGCTTTGGGAACGGCCGCCTGTCTTCGACAAAAACTCCAGAAGCAACAAAACCATCTGCGGGAACTGAGTACGGCGGCAACCACTGTCGAGGAAGTGATCACCACCCTCGACCACACTCTGCCCGGGGATCCGATCACTGCCGATGATGCTTTCGAAAATCTGGGCCGACTGGTGGCGGGCATGCAGGACCATCTCCGGCACCTTGAAACCGACCTCGATGCGGAAACCCGCCGCGTGCTTGACCGAATCGACTGGGTCGTCAACGATTGTTCCCTTTCCTTGTTCAAATCAATCGACCTGCTCAAACAACAGCAGATCCAGGATCTCGGACCAGCCCTTGCGATCTCGCAATGCCTTCGGCCCACGGCAACTTTGCGGGGCATGTTTGAAGGCACCCAGAACACGCTCAAAAGTCTCGCCCCTGCCGTGCTGCCCCAGAGCCACGGCCCCGCTGAATTGAACACTGCTTCAGACCTGGTGACTGCCAGCCTGAAGGAAGCCCGCGCCTCACTGGTTCGCTTCGAGCAGGAAGAGGAACGTGTCCGACTGCTGTCCCAGGAGCAGGAAACCATGTGGACGGAGCGGCTTGCCGCCTTTCAATCGGAGCTCACTGCTGCCAAGGACCTCGCCGGGACGCAGGAATCGGAGCGGAAAGATCTGGAAACCAAGGTGGCCCACCTCTGTGATCAGCTCCGAGAGCAGGAAGCCGCAGCCAAGTCCCGTGAAGGGGAACTGGAGCAGGCCCGGGCCCGGGAGAAACAGAGTGAAGCCGACGCCGCAGAACGGCATGCGACCATCCTTTCCTTGAAAGAGGACCTTGCCACCAAAGTGGCAGAGAAGGAGCAACTGGAGAGGAGCCTGGAAATCCTGAAGGAAGAGTGTGCAGCGTTGTCGGTAAAATTGGACCGGATTCCGGATCCGGAGGCATACGAGCACTTGAGGGGAGAATTGGACCTGTCACGGCAGCGTTGTGCGGGATACGAGGAGGAATTGCTGTCGCTGCGAGGCAGAAGCATTTCCATTGTGGCCATGCCGACTCATCCGGGCGGCCTTGGTCGACGCCTGCTCGGTTTGAATCCCCTGATCGAGACCAAGCGACAATCCCCCTCCCAGGTGGAGCCAAGCTTCCCTGATGCCCAAATCGCTTTGAAGCGCCTGGCAGAGAGACCGGGAATGGTGTTGCCGGCGGCTGGCCCCAACGGGCACACGGAAGATCAGGATGACGGAGTGCTGTTGAAAGCGGACGCCCCGGGGAGCGGCTTGGACTTGCCACCAGCGGAACCGTTGTCCCTGGCTGGCATTTTGGATGGGAAGCTCGTCCATCCGGGAAAACCCGAAATGATCGTGTTCCGCGGGAGGGATCCACGCCATTGGAACACCCAGCAGGAGGGAAACGGAGTGTATGCCACCTCTTTGGACAGCGTCCCCGCAGACTTCACCTACCTCCGTTTGCGCCGACTCGACACTGGTGAATCCGTGGTCTCCAGGTGTGACGCCGCCAACCTTTCAGGACTGGAATCCACCGATGGAACCTGGGGTTGGGTCGGTGATGCTGAATCTTATGCCGGAGCTCGTCACCTGGGCTTTTTCTCAGCCGGTCTGCCCCGCGAAGCAGAGACACGCTTCGGTTGCGGTGGCTGGGGTTTTGGTCACGCGGCGGAGCGCGTGGGAACCCAGGCATTTGCCTGGGCCGGCAAGGTGATCGAGCCGGTGGACTTTGAAATCAGTGTGGGTTCCCATCCCCTTGCGGCCCCGGCTGAAAAATCGGATGCTCCGTCCGTCCCCTCTTGCCAGGAGACCACCAGTTGGCTGCTTTTCAGGGGCAACGACCCCGGACTATGGAACCGCACCATCTACCGGGGCGCCCGATGCCGGGCCCGCTCCCTCAAAGAACTGCCCCCCGGGGTGGACCTCCAATGGCTCCGTCTGGCACGTCTGGATACCGGTGAAGCCGTGGTGCTGCGGCTCACCGGACGGGAAGAACTCACCGGTGACGGCGCGGGAAAAATCCGGGGATTCAACGGAGGCGGAGAGTGTTTTTACGGAGCCCACCATCTGGGTATTTTTGACGAATTGGTCCCCCTGGAAGTGGAAACCCGGTTTTCTTTTGGAGGTTGGGGATTCGGGCACCGACAGGGAGGGGAGGAAGCCCAGGCCTTTGGTTGGGCCGGACGCGAAATTTCCCCAGGGACGGTTTTCGAGATTAGTGTGCATTCAGAAGCCCCGCGTCTCGGCGCCAAGGACGTCTTGCTGACGTCCGGGTGATGAGGCACACTGGGGAGACATGAAGACCTCCTCGGAACCACGGCACGACTGGCACATTCGCCCCGCCCAGCCAAGTGACGCCGGTCCGATCTGCCGTATGATTGCAGAACTGGCGGAGTTCGAACATCTCACCCACCTCATGGAGGTGACGCCGGAAACGCTGGCCTCCCACCTCTTTGGAGCCACCCCAGCCGCCGAGGCCTTGGTGGCAGAGGACCGGACCCGGGACATCCTGATCGGGTATGCTCTCTTTTTTTCCACTTTTTCCACATTCCTCGGCAGGCCCGGTCTGTGGCTGGAGGATCTCTACATCAGTCCGGAATACCGGGCCCAGGGAATCGGCCGCGCGTTGCTGACGGCCTACATCAAACTAGCTCAGGAACGTGGTTGTGGACGGTGCGAGTGGAGTGTCCTCGATTGGAACAAAAATGCGATTGCCCTTTACCGGGCGTCCGGCGCAGAAATTTTGTCGGACTGGCGGATCGTGCGGATGGACAGCGAGGGCATAGGGAGATACCTCGAAGGGAAGTCATGATGCCCTTGGGTCCCGGATGGGTCTGCGGAAGCCTGACTTTCAGTCTTCAGATGCTGGAGATACTGGTAGGCTGCGGGGCTGATTCCGCAGAATGCCACCGTGACGAGATGCGAACCAGGCTGCCCTCCCCCGACTCCGGGTTCCTCTTGAATCCGGCAATCCACAACAAGACATTCGGCGCGGTGCGGTGGAATACCCGCACCTCCATCTAGTCCCAAAGTGATCACATCACCTGCCTCCAGGCTGTTTTCGGACTCGAGGACCATACCCCGCGTTTCCACGGAGTGAATCCGCAAGGAGGGGGGAAAACCGGAAGTGGATTCCTCTGAAAACATGACTACGGGGAACAAAAACGGGGCAATCTGCCACGGATGCCCCTGCTGTCAATGAATCCCCGTCGCTTTCCCAGCCGGCATCTTCGTGATTCCACCATAGGTCTGTCTTGCCAGACGGGTCACACTGTGACACCAATGAGCCCTGCCCTCCCCATTTCCTGGCGATACTCCCATCATGCACATCAGCGACATCCTGCAACGGCATCCCACGACGTTCTCCTTCGAGTTTTTCCCCCCAAAAACTCCGGAAGGCTTCGAGGCCCTCTACCAGACCATTTCAGAGCTGGAGCCTTACAAACCCTCCTTTGTTAGCGTCACCTATGGCGCAGGAGGATCGACCCGGGAACTGACCCATGATCTGGTGGTAAGACTCAAGCGCGAGACCACCCTCGATCCGATTCCCCATCTGACCTGTGTGTGCCATCAAAGCCGGGAGATCGATGAAATTTTGGAGCGCTATGCTTCAGAAGGTGTCGGCAATGTCCTCGCCTTGCGGGGGGATCCGCCACGGGGCCTGACTGCCTATGATCGTTCCAAAGACGCCTTCCAATATGCGGCCGATCTGGTATCCCACATCCGCAGCTTTGGACGGGAGGGAAACCACCCGGATCCCCGCGGTTTTGGCATCGGGGTGGCCGGTTTCCCTGAAGGGCATCCTGCCGAGCCCAACCGCTTGAAAGAGATGGACTACCTCAAGGCCAAGGTCGATGCCGGTGCGGACTACATCGTGACCCAGTTGTTTTTCTCCAATCATGATTTCCTCGATTTTCGCGACCGCTGCCGTTTGGCGGGCATTCAAGTGCCCATCATCGCCGGTATCATGCCCATCACGTCCATGAAAGGCATGGACCGCATGGCCGATCTTGCGGCGGGAGCCCGGTTCCCTGCCAAACTGCTCCGCGCCCTCGACCGCGCCGGGGATGATCCCGACCACGTGGAGAGAGTCGGGATTCATTACGCCACCGAACAATGCCTCGACCTGCTGGAAAACGGAGTGCAGGGCATTCATTTTTACACATTGAACAAATCCCATGCCACCCGGGAAATTTATGCCAATTTGGGCCTGCGGGACACAGATGCCCTGAGCCGCTAGCTTCGAGTCTCCCCGGCCATGATTCCAACGCCAAAGAAATCCCCCTTTCCTTGGCGGGCTCTGCTTTACGGTGCCTGCATCCTGTATCTGATCAGCGATCTGTTCCTGTTAAAAGGCCCTCTCTACCAGCGGAAACTGGCCCGGGAAAAAGCCGCCATCACAGGCCATCCGGACGCGGCCAAAGAGGACTGGGTGGCCGAGGTCAATACCGAACCGGTGACCCGGGCCACTCTCGATAAGGCGCTGGACGTTTTTCTCGCTCGCCGGGGAAAGTCCCGGAGCGATGTGCCGGAAAAAAACCTCACCCTGATGCGCTGGACGGTTCTGGAGCGCCTCATTGAAGACACCCTGGTCCGGCAGTATGCGGGGGCTTTCGGCTTTTTCCCATCCCAGTCTGCGGTGGCGGAACAGAAACGGGCTTTCGAAGACCAATTCGCCACCGCCGGGGACATGGCTGACCGTGGCCAACTCCAGGGACTGACGCCTGCCGACATCGACAAACAGCTTCTGGAGCAGGCCCGCCAGCGCTGGTGGTTGGAGCAGCGTGTCGGAGTGGTCCCCGCCGTCAGCGAGGCCGAGGCCAAGTCAT